>JANOPP010000470.1:0-1522 GCA_031421915.1 Myxococcales bacterium
AGCGTCCGACCGCGCATGTACGCGAGCGGTGCGACCTCGATCACGCCGTTCTCTTCGAGACGCAGCACCTCTTCGGGATCGATCAAGTCGTAGAACGAGTCGTACACGGGCCGCATGTACGGATCCAATTTCGCCTGCAGATCGCCCGGCAAGAATCCGAGGCGTTCACCAGCTTCGACGACCGGTCGCGTGATCACGACGCGCCGACACGCGCCCGTGCGCAACGCACGGACGGCGGCGGCGACAGCGAGAAAGGTCTTGCCCGTGCCCGCCGGTCCGACGCCGAAGGTCAGCGGCGATTTCTCGATCAATTCGAGGTAGCGGCGTTGGTTTTCGTTGCGCGCCGCGAGCGCGTTCATGCGCATCCCGGTCGTCGCGTGCGCCGTCGGAACGGCCCGCGGGCGCGACGAAGCTGCGCGTGATTCGTGGGAGTCCGATGACGAGCTGCGCTCGCCGCTCGCACCGCTCGAACGCACCACGCGATAGGTGTTGCCCGGACGACGCTCGCTCGTTCGCTCACTCGATTTTTCGGCTGCGGAAGCGGCGTCGGTGCCGAGCAGGATGGCTTCGATGTCGGCGAGCGCGAGTTCGCGGCCCTTGCGCGATTTGCCGAGCAGATGCTCGATACGCCTGCGCGCTTCTTGCACGCCTTCGTCGTTGCCCTTGACCCGCAGATTGCCGCGGCGCGTGAAGATCTCGATGTCGAGGTCCTGTCGCAGTAACTTCGCGTAGCGATCGTAAGGGCCGAGCACGAGGATGGCCTCGTCGTGGGATCGCAGCGGGATGGTGATCTCGGTCTCGTTCGTGATGCTTCGCCTCCGTTATCGAGAAAGCCTATCACGCCGCAACGTCCGCGGATTCAAGTCAACAAAATGGGCCACACGAGACATGCGATCGGAACCGATACGAGCAGCGAATCGAGCTGGTCCAGCAGGCCGCCGGACGGGCCGAACACGGTCGAGCTGTCCTTCACGCCCGCCTTGCGCTTGACGAAACTCTCCAGCAGGTCGCCCGCCTGCGCCGCGAGGTTCGCCACAGCGGCGGCGAGCAGCGCTCCCATCAGGCCCAACTCGCCGGCCGGAAGGACGTGGCTCGCATACAGGATTCCGCCCATCGCGATCGCGCCGACGAAGGAACCCACGCAACCGGCAGTCGTCTTGCCCGGTGAGATCTTCGGGAACGGGTGCGACTTGCCGATCGCGCTGCCGACGTAGTAGCCGCACGTGTCGCCGATCTTCGACAGGACGAGCAGCGCGATCAGGCCGCGAATGCCGAATTGCCCGTGAAAAAACACGAGCAGCGGCAACGCCGGAATGATCCAGGCACTCAGCAAACCGACCAGCGACATCCGCGCGAATCCGCCCGGCTCACCGGTCGCGAGCCCGACCAAGCTGATCGCGCCGAGCACGTACAAGACGAGCGTCAGATGCGTGTCGAGCGCGTGGATGTCGTCGATCGCATACAAGATCGATGCGCCGATCGCGACGAAAGAAACGAGGCGCGCGAGCGTGCGCTGCCCCGA
>JANOPP010000471.1:0-2368 GCA_031421915.1 Myxococcales bacterium
GTGGGCTCCGATCTCGTGAAGCGAATCGCGGCCCCGATGTGGGGCGGACTCGTGTCCCTTACAATCCTGACGTTGTTCGTCATTCCGTCCGTCTACGTCGTATGGCGAAGCTTTCACCTGAGACGCAGCGCCAAGGCCAAGCTCGGCTCGCTCGCGGACCAGGCGCCATGAACGAGCCCCGGCCCGTCATCGCGGTCAAGCCTGCGTCTCCGCCCCCGCATGGCGAGCTCATCGTCGAGCCGAACGAGCCGAGCGAGACCGGACAGTCGCCACCCGGTCTGACGTCGGAAGAAGCTGCTCGCCGCCTTCTCGAGTCGGGTCGCAACGAGATCGAACACGGCAAGGCGATCTCGCCGTGGCGAATCCTCGCTGGCCAGTTCGCCAGCCCCGTGATCTGGCTGTTGCTTGGCGCGTGCGTCATCGCCGGTGCGCTCGGCGAGATCGTGGACGCGATCGCGATCGGGACGATCGTTGCGGTCAACGCGCTCGTCGGCTTTTACCAGGAGTACCGCGCGGAGCGCGCAGTGCTCGCGCTACGTTCGATGACCGCTCCGCAGGCTCGCGTGCTTCGTGACGGTCATCCCGTCGTCGTTCCGGCTGCCGAGGTCGTGCCCGGCGACATCCTGCTGCTCGAGCCTGGTGACATCATCGCCGCCGACGCTCGGTTGATCGAGGCGCACCGCCTCAGCGCCAACGAGGCCTCGCTGACGGGCGAGAGCGTTCCCTCGGACAAGAGCTCGACCCCGATCCCTCCTGGCGTGCCGCTCGCCGAGCGCCACGATCACGTGTTCACCGGAACTTCGATCGCCGCGGGCACCGGCTCCGCCGAGGTCGTCGCGACGGGCATGCGAACCGAGCTCGGGAAGATCGCGCACCTGCTCACGACCGCCGAGGAGAGCGCGACGCCCCTCCAGACCCGGCTCGCCCGGGTCAGCCGGATCCTGCTGGTGGCGTGCCTCTCGATCGTCGGCATCGTCGCGGTGATCGGCCTGGTGCGGGGCCTCGGAGCGGTCGACGTGTTCATGGCTGCCGTGTCCCTGGCCGTCGCGGCCGTACCCGAGGGGCTCCCCGCTGTCGTGACCGTCGCGCTCGCATTGGGCGTGCAGCGGATGGCGCGGCGCAGCGTTCTGGTCCGCAAGTTACCTGCCGTCGAGACGCTCGGGTGCGTCACCGTGATCTGCACCGACAAGACCGGCACGCTGACCACCGGATCGATGCGCGTCCGCGAGTTGTGGGGCAACGACAACGCGGCGCTCCTCGACGCCGCCGCAGCATGCTGCGATGCCGAGCTGACGACCGATCAGCGCGACGGCATCGGTGACACGACCGAGGTCGCCATGCTGATCGCCGCGGCGGAGCGGGGAATCTTCCGCGCCGAGATCGAGCGGGCACGCCCCCGCGCAGAGGTCATCCCGTTCGACCCGGCGACCAAGCAGATGGCGATCCGGCGTGCGGATGGTCAGTGGTACGTCAAAGGCGCAGTCGAGGCGGTCGTGCCGCGGTGTACGACTGGGGTGGACGGCGCGCAGGACGCCGCCGCCGCGCTCGCGCAGCAGGGGCTTCGGGTGCTCGCGATCGCCTCCGGACCCCGCGATACCGAGCTGACGCTACTCGGCCTGATCGGGATCGCCGACCCGCCACGAGTCGAGGCAATCGAGGCGATCGCAGCAGCACGACGCGCGGGGATCCGCAGCGTGATGATCACCGGCGACCACCCTATTACCGCGCGCGCGATCGCTGGCGAGCTCGGCCTCGTCGCACCCGGAGAATCCTTCGACGATGCCGTCCATGCGCGCGCGACGCCGGAAGACAAGCTCAGGATCGTACGTGAGCTGAAAGCGCGTGGCGAGATCGTCGCGATGACCGGTGACGGCGTCAACGATGCGCCTGCGTTGCGAGAGGCGCACGTCGGAATCGCCATGGGTAAGACCGGCACCGAAGTCACCCGCGAGGCGTCGGACATCGTGCTCGCCGATGACAACTACGCGAGTATCGTTGCCGCCGTCCGCGAGGGTCGCGGCATCTTCGACAACATCCGCAAGGCACTGGTCTATCTGCTCGCCGGCAACGCGAGCGAGCTGCTCGTGATGCTGACCGCCGCGCTGATCGGCTTTCCGCTTCCGTTGCTGGCGATTCATCTGTTGTGGATCAACCTCGTCACCGACGGACTGCCGGCCCTGGCGCTCGTCATGGACCCGACGGACGCGGACGCGATGACCCGCCCTCCCCGACGCCCGATGGAACCGCTCCTCGGCCGCGCCGAGTGGTTCACGATCGGGCTCACTGCAGTCGTGGAGGCCGGTGTCACACTCGTTGTCTTCGCATGGGCGTTGCGCGAGCGCGATCTCGCCGAGGCGCGCAACCTCGC
>JANOPP010000472.1:0-28775 GCA_031421915.1 Myxococcales bacterium
GCCGGCGACGGGCGTCTTCGCCGACGCGAGCGCGATGTGCTGGAACCGGAACTGCCGGTCGCGCTGATAGTCGCCGAGCAGCTCGAGGGCGAGCTCGTTGAAGTCGAGCGAGCGCACCCAGCGGAAGCCGCACTCGTAGAGGAGCGGCAGCGGATCGTCGGTGCCGTAGCGGATCGGCTCCCCGAGCTCGCCGACGTACTCGCGCGTCTGCTGATCCGCGGCAGACAGATTCTGCCCGGCCGCGAGCTTCTTGCCGACGAAGTCGAACGCGACGAGCGAGCGCGGATCGAGGCCGGTCGCGAGGCGAGTCGCGGTCGCGCGCACCGCTGCCTCGGTCAGGTACGGCACGACGCCCTCCCAGATCACGAGAGCGGGCTCGCTCGTCGAGAACCCGGAGGCCATGAGGCGCTCGATCGGATCCTCGCGCTCGAAGTTGCAGGTCACGTAGGTTGCCGCCTCGGCCGGATAGCCGTCGAGGCGAGTCAGCCGCTCGCGCTTCGCGGCCTGGGTCGCGGGGTGATCGACTTCGAAGAACCGCACGCCCGCGCGCGGCAGGCGGGCGGCACGGGTGTCGTAGCCGGCGCCGAGAATCACGACCTGGCGGATCGACAGCCGATCGACCGCGAGGTGGACGAGGTGATCGAGGTAGGCGACGCGCAGCGCGAGCCAGGTCTCCATCGGCGCGAACCGCTGATCGAGCCGGCGCGCGATGTCATGACCATCCGCGCCCGCGAGGGTGTCGGCCCACGGATCGATGAACAGAGGCTTGGGCCACCGGCTCGCACGAGCCCGGTAGGCACACACCATCAACGCAGTCTTCGACGCAGAGCTCTGGGTGTCCACGCGCCGGGTTTATCAGAGAATCAGATGACGGGAACGTTACTTCTTGTCGAGGTGCTCGATGAGGCTGTTGTAGGCCGTCGTCACGCGCATCGAGAGCTCGGTCGCCGCCTTCTGCTTCGACGGATTCCCGGCGTGCATGTCGGGGTGGTACTTGCGCATCAGCTGGCGATACGCGGTCTTGATCTGGGCCATGTCGGCGCCGGGCTGGAGATCGAGGATCCGGTACCACTCGGAGGCCTTGGCCTCGCTGCTGCCCGGGCGCGGCGGGCGGCGCGGTTCGTCGGATGACGATGACGACGACGAGCTGCTGCTCGACGTGTACGTGCCGCCACCGCGCGCGGCTTGCTCCTTCATCCGACGGAACTGCTCGTCGGCGGCGGCCTTCTGCTTCGCGTCGCGCTCGTCGCGCTCGCGGTGCACACGGGCCGAGCGCTCCCTCGCGAGCTTCTCGCGCTGTGCGCGCGCCGCGGGATCCGACGTCGCCATCTTCGCGAGCGGATTATCGAGCGGCTGCTTCGGCGCCTTCTCGCGCCCTGCCTTGCGCGCTGTCAGCTCGATCTGGAGCGCCGCGGTCTCGACGTGGGACAGCGGCTCGTCATCGACGATCACCAGCGACGTCAGCCGGGACAGACCCGATTGCGCTCCTTCGAGGATGCGCTTCGTGATGCTCACACGTCGATCGTAGCACCAGGCCCGCGCGAATCAGTTGCGGTGCAGGATCTTCGCGCCCGAGCCGACGACCCAGAGGTGGCCGCCCGCACCGGACGTCGCCCGCAGCGGCAACGTGACGCCCGGCGGCGTCGTCGACGTCCACGCCGCACCGTTCCAGTGTCCGGTCTTGCTCTGCGCAACCCCCCAGACGTCGCTCGCCGAGTGCGCGTACAGGTCGAGGAACGTGTCGCTCGCGTACGCCGTCCACACGGTACCGTTCCAGTTGCGACTCATCCCACCCGGGGCAGTGGCCCAGACGTTGTCCGGTCCGAGCGCGTGGACCGCGTACTGAGTCGCACCGCCACCCGGCATCACGGTGCTCCACGTGCCGTTGTAGCGCTTGAGGTACTGTGGCTCGGCGGCGACCCAGACGTTTGTGGGCCCGCTGCCGTGGACGTTGTTGAGAGTCCCCGGGACCGTGTACGGCGTCGACCACGCGGTGCCCGTCCAGTGCTGGACCCGGCTCGTACCGATCAGGTAGACGTCGTTCGACGAAGAGCCCCACACGCCGGTGTAGTCGATCGACAGGACGCCCGCGACCGGACTCCACGCTGTGCCGTTCCAGCGCAGCACGGTGCCGTTCTGGCCGACTGCCCACGCATCGTTTGCGGTCGCGGCCCAGACGCCGGTGAGGTTCTGGGTCGTACCGCTCGTCATCGTCGTCCAGGTATCGTTGCGGCGGCGGATGATCGTGCCCCCGCTACCGACGACAAGGACATCGGCCGAGTCACGCGCGTAGACGTCTCGCAGATCGACCGTGCCCGCGATCGGCGCGGTCTCGGTGCACCAGGTGTTCGCCGGGCACAGCATCGCCGGTGGACCATCCGGCATCGTGCCGGACGCATCGATCGCGTCGAGCGGCGCGTCGACGAGGAGGTTGCCGTCGCCGTCGACGGCACCATCGATGTCATCGGGCGCGGCATCGATCTCGCTCCCCGGGTGCGGTTGACCGCATCCGGTTGTGAGCAGCAGGGCGAGCAGGAACCGACGCATCGGTGCTCAGGGCGAGAGGAAGGTCGTGACGACCTGATCGAACGGACCGGCGTTGCTATTGCCGGACCCGTGATCGTCGTCGTCATCATCGTCGTCATCGTCGTCATCGTCGTCGTCATCGTCATCGTCGTCGTCATCATCGCAATCATCGTCGTCGTGGTGGCCCCAGCCGCGATGGTTGTGGTGGCCATGATGCTTCTTGCCGTGATGATGGTTGTCGCGCGAGGACAGCTTGGCGGTGGTCTCGCAACCAACGTAGTAGCCGTTCGACGAGAACCGCTCGCATGCGTAGTTGTTGCGTGGGGGCGCGAAGTCGGCGCAGTCGCCAGCGTAGTTGAAGCCACACAACGTCTTGCCCGGATTCGCGGGATCGGGCTCCGCGCAATCGCGATCGCTGAGACCACCGACTTCGCCGGCCGCTTGCGCGCGACCGCGGCACGCATACCAGGCGAGCGGCTTGTTCAGCGGTCCGAAGATGTCACCGTAGAACGCGCCCTCCTCGATCGGATGCGAGAGACGCTCAGCCGGCGTGGTCGCGAGCGCCGGGTGCGGACCGCGGATCGAGATCTCGACAACAACATTGTTGTCGTTGACGCGCGACAGAAGACACGCGCTGACCCACCGGCGATCGGTCTCGTTCAGTGCACGATCGATCCACTTGGGTGCGACGCCGATCTCACCAAAAAACTCGAGATCGGGGCCGCCGTTTGGATCCGCCGCGACGAGTGTGACTCCCTCGGGCAGGGCGCAGCCAATGAGGAACGCGAGCAGCTCCTGACCTTCGGGCGTGTCGAGTAGATCGCCCATCGACGCTTCGTTCGCGGTCCAGCGATTGGTCGCGATCCGATTTCCAGAGATCCGATTTCCGGAGATCCGATTTCCACTAATCCGGTTTCCGGAGATTCGATTCGAAGTGATGTGATTGTTGACCACTACCCCATGAGAACCCGATGACAGATCATCGGGCGGATCCGCGCACGCTGCGAGTGCGAGCGACAGGAGCACGAGGTGAGTCAACGACTTGTGCATTGAGGCCATAATGACGCGTGGGCTCGGGCGGTTTCAAGATATGCATCCTGCGCCTCTGTAGGCAGCTAGAACTCGGCGAGCCGTCGAGCCCACACCGGATCCTTTGCCGCATGTTCCCGCGCAGTCACCCGCAGCTCGTCGGACAACCGACCGTGGCGTGCCGCGAGTTGCCATAGCTCGAGCTTCAGGTACACGTCCTCGGTTCCCTGGAGCGCCGCGCTCCACCCGACCGAATCCGCGCCCGTGGCGATGGCACGGAGGACCTCGATCGTCTTGTCGCCTGCCGCCTCGGCCTCCCCCGCCCGCTCGTCGGTGACGAACGTGCCGAGGACCTCTCGCAGCTCGTCGAGCTCGCCGCGCGCCGCGAGAGTCCTCGCGAGAAGGAGGCGGTCGATCGAGGTCGTCCCCTCGCCCACCCGTTGCTGCAGGGCGAGACCGCGACGGGCGAGCTGAATCGCCTCATCGAGTTGACCCGCCCAGAGCAGGTGTTCAGCAAGGTTATGGGTGGCAATGCGCTCCATGTAGGCCTGCCCACCCTCACGTGCGAGCTGGGTAGCCAGGCGGAGATCGTCAGCGATCCGGTCGATCTCCCCGCGAGCCGACCATAGCCAGGCACGATTTCCGTACGCGATCGCCAGGTGAAAACGATCGCCGTGCGCTTCGCAGCCTGCGATCAGCTCCGTGAACACCTGTTCGGAGTCGTCGAGCTCGCGCAGATCCGAGAGCGCGCAGCCGAGGAGAAGTCCTGCCACCGGGACCTCGCGTCCGATCTCGCTCGCTTCGGCGAGCACCGCACGGAACCGGGGAACGGCTTCGACGAACTTCTGCTCGCGGTAGATGCTGCGCGCCTCCGCGAGCTTGACTTCGATCGCGAGCCAGCGCGGGAGATCCGTTCCCGTGTCGAAGCGTGCGCGCGCCTGCGCCGCGACCTCGCGGGAGCCGTCGTAGTTGTCCTGGAAGTCGAGGACGATCGCGCGCTCGAGCAGCGCCTCGACCTCGATTGCGAGCTCACCGACCTCGCCAGCGATGGTCGTCGCCTCGTCGAGCGAGACCTTCGCATGATGGAGACGTTGGAGCTGCCGCTGCGCCCGACCGAGACCGAGCCATGCCCGTGCGCGGAACGCATCGCGGGTCTCGAGGTTGCGCACGGCTCCCGTCCACGCCTCCTCCGCATCGAACGGGTGGTGTCCGCGCTCCGCGAGCTCGCCGAGCGTCGCGAACGCCGACGCAGCCATCGCTTTCGCGTCCACAGCCTCGGCATGCCGCGCAATTCGTCCAGCGATCGAGACCTCGGTGATCGGCAGCGCGCTGACGTATGCCAGCGCGCCATCGTGGATCAGCGTGCGAACGCTCGCATCCGTGGTCGCGTAGATGCCTTCCTCGACGAGCGGCTGGCGAAACGCGTGACCGCGCGAAGTCTCGACGAGGATCCCCGCCGTGGTGAGCTCGCGGATCCCGATGTCGAGATCGATCAGCGTCGTCGGTCCTCCCGCGCGCTCGACGCTCTCGACGACGGCAGCGAGCTCCTCGCGCTCGAGATCGCCGCCGACCGCGGCACACACGCGCGCGAGAGCCACCAGCTCCGGCGCGAGAGGCGCGAGCTCGCGCGCAGCGATCCATGGACCGAGCGCGATCGGCTCCAGCTCGTTGAGCGCGCTGGTATCGAGGAAGAACTCGCCACCGGGGCCCTGTCGGATCGCGCCACGCTCGTGAATCTCGCGAGCGAGCATCGTCAAGTGCAGCGGGTTTCGGTGCGCGAGCCCGACGAGCTGGCGCACCGCGCGCATCGGCGGGTACTCGGCAGGACGCAGCAACGCTGTCGTCATCTGGATCGCCGAGTCCTCGTCGAGCGGCGGCAGGATATCGTGGCGCCGACGCTCGGCACCGGAACCGAGCTGCGGCCGGCGCTGCTCGAGCCGAGGTGCGGCGACGCCGAGCACCCACAGCGGCAGCGACTCACCACCGAGCGTCGCGTACTCGAGCGCGTCCAGCAGATCGTGCTCGGCAAGGTGGAGATCATCGAGGATCACGGCCGTCGGTCGCGCCCGCGCCGCGGCTCGGAGCGCATCCCCGATCGCACGTACACCGGGCCCGGTCGACGTGCCGATCAGCCCCGCGAGCGGCGGTGGCATTCCAGCGCCAGGCGCGGGCACCAGCGCGATGTGGACATGCGCGCCGAGCTCCTCGATCCGGCGACCGAGCTCCGCGGCGAACACGGTCTTGCCGACACCCGGATCGCCGACGAGCAACGCGAACGCGGGTCCCGTCGGCTTCCACGTTCCTGACCCGCTGCGGTGGTCCGGCGGCGGAGTGCCGCGCAACGCGGCGGCGGCATCGGCCGCGAGATCGGTGAGCAGCGCATCGCGCCCGAACAGCTCGGCCGCGTCGCTGACCTCACCGAGAGTGCGAAAGCCGGGACCGGCGGCATCCGCCGGGCGCGTCGGGACCTGCGCAACCGACGCGAGTGCGCGCGTGAGGATCACGCCTGACCACTCAGACGTCGGCAGCCACGACTCCGGCTTCTCGACGGACTCGCCGTGCAGGGTCTGGCCGACAATGCGGAGCGCGTCGAGATGGATCGCCACGCGCGCCCCTGCCGCGACGAGATCGCGCGCGAGAGCGATCGCCGTCGTCGCCGGATCCGCGTGAACGGAGCCGAGCAGCGCACCGAACATCCGGCGACCGCGCTGGGAGATCACGAGGACGTGGCGCGCCGTCAGCATCGCCAGCGCAGCGCGATCGACCTTCGACAGCTCGACCCACACGAGCACGACCGGCTGCTTGCTCTCGGTGATCTGCGAGATCGCCGGCCTGCTGCGTTCGATCGACGGCGTATCGCGCGTCGCGAGCAGGCGCGCACGTAGATCCGCGGCCGTCGGCGGACGCTTCGCCGGATCCTTGGCGAGGCAGTCCATACAGATCGCTTCGACGACACCTGGCACCGAGGCCATCGCACCGAGCCGCGGCGGGCGCAGCGCAGCGTGGGCGCGTTCGAGGGCCGCTGCGTCACCGATGAACGGCGGCCGGCCAGCGCACAGCTCGTAGAGGATGCAGCCGATCGCATAGATGTCTGTGCGGACGTCGACCGCCGCGGCGTCGACGAGCTGCTCGGGCGACACGTACTCGAGCGAACCGACCTGGACATTCGCGCGGGTCGGGTCGTCAGGATCGACGGGGAGCTTCCGGATCAGGCCGAGATCGAGGATCACGACCGTGCCATCGGCACGGCGCACGAGGTTGTCGGGTTTGAGGTCGCGATGGACGAACTGCGCGGCGTGCACGCGTACCAGCGCGTCGAGGGTCGCCATGGCGATCGCGACGGCCTTGTCCGCACGCATCGGACCCGCACACGTGAGCTCGGCGATGCTGGTGCCGTCGATACGCTCCATCGCGATCCACGCGCGCCCGTCGGCGAGGACGCCCTTCCCGTCGAGCCTCGGCACCGCAGGCGCGCCGATCGCGGCGAGGCCTTCTGCTTCGCGGACGAGCCGGCTGCGCGCGAGATCGTGATCTGCGTGCGCGACCTTGAGTACGCCGGTCGGGATCGCCCACACCGACGCGAAACCACCACGACCGATCAGCTCACCGACGGGCGCGGTCCACACGGGCGCGACGGCGGCCGGTGCCGAGCCCGAGGGCGCAGGCTCGCCACCGTGCTCGGGACAAGCCGCGCCGGAGGCGAGCCGCCGATGACAGGTGACACAGCGAGCCACGTCTACATTCTACCGTCAGGCTACAGGTCTGCGGCGAACCACAGACCGTCCGCGAGCGGGTACGGCGCCCACGCCTCGACATCGAGGGCAGGACCATCGACCACCGAGCCCTGGATCACTGCGCGGCTCTTGCCGACCGCGATCTTCGCCGCCGGCGCGAGCAGCTCGAGCGCGACGCGGAGCGCTGCGATGTCGACCAGCGACCGGGGTGCGACCGCGAGCACGCTATCGGGGGCGGTGAGAGCGATCGTCAACCCCGCGGTAGTCGCGACCGCTGTGACCTTCGCGATCTCGGCCGGCGCCGCCTCGCTGTAGAGCGCGACCACATCGGTCTCCGTACCGGCGGCGGGACGAATCACGGCGTGGAGCGCCTCGAACAGCGCGCGCGGCGTCGGGAACCGCGCGTCGGGCTCGGGTGCGAGCGCGCGTGCGATCGGCTCGTCGATCGCCGGATCGATATCGACCTTGCTCGACGGCCGGGGCCGCGCGCCGTGGATCTGCATGTAGCTCTGCACGACGCCAGGCGCTCCGCCCCACGCCGGCTGCCCGGTGAGGATGTGATACGCGAGCAGGCCGAGCGCGTACACATCGGTGCGCGCATCGACGGAATGTCCACGCATCTGCTCGGGGGCCATCGCTGCGGGCGTGCCGAGCATGCTGCGCGATGAGGTCAGTCCGGGCCCCTCCTGATCGATCAGCTTGACGAGGCCGAAGTCGAGCAGGACGGGACGTACGACGCCGCCCTCGTGCGCGAGGATCACGTTCGACGCCTTGACGTCGCGGTGCACGAGGCCCGCCGCGTGCGCCACGCCGAGCGCATCGCACAGCGGCTCGAGGATCGTCAGCATCTCGCCTGGTGGAATCGCACCGCGCTCGTGGATCACCTCGCGCAGGCTCGGTCCCTCGACGTACTCGAGGACGAGATATGGCCGACCATCATCGAGAGAACCGTGGTCGATCGCGCGCACGACGTTCGGATGGTGCAGTCGCTCGATCGCCGCGAGCTCGCGCTGAAATCGAGTGAGTGCATCGATCGAGCGCACGAGCTCGAGGTGCAGGATCTTGAGCGCGACGATCTCATCGCCCGGCGCGCGTACCGCATGCCAGACCTGACCGAACCCACCTTCGCCGATCAACCGATCGAGACGAAAGCCAGGAACCAGCGGTGGTGGCGTACCGAGGTTGTCCAACGCTCGACACTTACCATGTTAGAGTTTTGAGGAGTGTTCGAGAACGTCCTCGAGGCGATGGTGGATGCGGTCCTCGTTGTTGACGTCGAGGGCAGAATCACGCTCGCAAACACGGCCGCATCAGCGATCACCGGGTACTCGCTCGACGAGCTCAAGTCGATCCTGATCGCGAAGCTCCTGATCGACGACAGCTCGGGCCTGCGCACCCTCGTCCGACGCCGGATCGAGGAAGGCGATGTCCTGCGGCGCGAGGACTCGTGGCTCGTGACGAAGGCTGGTGAGCGTGTGCCGGTCTCGGTCACCGGCTCGCCCGTGCACGACAAGGACGGAACGCTCGAGGGAATCGTGCTCGTTGCGCGCGACGTGCGTGACCTCCGCCAGGCCCAGGACGAGCTGCGGGTGGCGAAGGCCTCGATCGAAGAGCAGCTCGACGAGACGCGCTCGCAGCTCGTGCTCGCCGAGCGCCGCGCGACCCTAGGCACGCTCGCTGGCGGCGTCGGGCACGAGCTCCGCAACATCGCGCAGATCCAGATCGCCGCCATCGACGAGCTCACGACGCAGATGGCCGAGGGCGCGGATCTCCGCACGCTGCTCGGCAACGTCCTCCCCGACCTCGTGACGGTCGGCGAGCACATCACGGCACACGGCCAGCGCCTGATGCAGCTCGCGCGGCCCGGCCCGGACCACGTCGAGCCGATCGATCTTAACAGTGTCGTGCGCGATGTGGTCGCGATGCTCAAGCAGGCTGGCAAGCTGCGCCGCCACGACGTCGTCACAGCGTTCGGTGCGGAGACGCTGCGGGTCACGGTCAACCGCACGCGGATCGAGCAGATCCTCGTCAACCTGATCGTCAACTCGGTCGATGCGATCGGCGCGACCACCGGGCGGATCACGATCACCGTCGAGCCGACGGCAGACGGCAAGCGTGTCGTCTGCGGTGTTGCGGACACTGGTCCCGGCATCGTCGCCGAGCAGCTCGAGAAGATCTTCGAGCCGTTCTTCACGACCAAGCCGCCCGAGCAGGGCACGGGTCTCGGCCTCCCGGTCGCGAGAGAGATCGTCCAGAGCTACGGGGGAAACCTCACCGTGACCTCGGAGCTCGGCCGCGGTACGAAGTTCACGTTCGACCTGCCGCGCTAGCAGCCGGTCTACGAACCGGGAATCAGCTCGACGATGCCGTCGACGACCTTGCGGCCGCGCAGGACGCGGTAATCCGCACCCCACTGCTCGATCAACAGCGTGTCGTCCCCCGGCGCGCTGTACAGCCACCACCGGCAGCGCTCGACGTGACCCGCCGGGCGATCATTCTTCAGACCGCCGAGGGAGCCGACGTCGCCGTTGAGCTGGCAGGTCGCTGCACCGCGCTTGTCGAGCACGTAGCGAACCTCTCCGATCACCATCGCCTCGGGCGGATAGCCCGAGATGGTCTGCGATTCATCCTGGGTGAGCAGCCGGGTCGAGGCCGCGCTCGCGCGCTCGATGCCGACGACCAGCCACTGCGTGTCGGCACCGTCGACCACGCGCCCCGCGATCCAGCGATGGCCGTCCTCGTCGTACGCGATCAGGCCCTCGCACAGGAAGTCCTTGTGGTCGATGGTGAGCACGTCATCGACGCGCAGGTCGCGCACGGTGCGCTCGACGCCGTGGCCCGGGGGCAGCGCCTTCTGGCCACCGCCGCCGCTCGCGAGCTGCTTGCGGCGATCCTTCACGGCAATCCCGACGGCAGCGGCTCCGCCGACGAGGGTGAGTAGCACGAGCAAGATCCAGATCACGTCCGCACTGTCCTTGACACTCCGACGGCAGAAACGTACACCGAATTCGCTTCCGCCAGTCATGCCGGTCATGAACATCATCGAAGCGGTTCGCAATGCACTGCAGATGCAGATGCGCGCGGACAAGCGGGTCATCGTCCTCGGAGAGGACATTGGCAAGTTCGGTGGTGTGTTCCGCGCGACCTCCGGTCTCTACGACGAGTTCGGCGCCGACCGCGTGATCGACACACCGCTGGCCGAGGCCGGCATCATCGGCACCGCGATCGGCATGGCGCTCTACGGCCTGCGACCCGTCCCCGAGATCCAGTTCAGCGACTTCATCTTCCCGGCATTCGATCAGATCGTGAACGAGCTGGCGAAGTTCCGGTACCGCTCTGGCGGGAACTACACGTGCCCCGTCGTGATCCGCACGCCCATCGGCGGCGGCATCCGCGGTGGTCACTATCACTCGCAGTCGCCGGAGGCGCTGTTCATCCACACGCCGGGCCTCAAGGTCGTCACCCCGTCGAATCCGTACGACGCCAAGGGCCTCCTGCTCGCGTCGATGCGCCAGAACGATCCGGTGCTGTTCATGGAGCCCAAGCGGATCTACCGCGCGAGCAAGGGCGAGGTCCCCGAGGGCGACTACACCATCGAGCTCGGCAAGGCCGCGATCACGCGCGAGGGCACCCAGGTCACGCTGATCGCGTGGAGCGGCATGGTCTCGATCGCCGACGAAGCCGCCCGGAAGGCAGAAGAAGCCGGCATCTCCGTCGAGGTGATCGACATGCGCACGCTGATGCCGTTCGATATCGACACGATCTTGGCCTCGGTTCAGAAGACGGGACGCTGCGTGATCGTCCACGAGGCCCCGCGCACCTGTGGCTTCGGTGCCGAGCTGATCGCGTCGATCCAGGAGCGGGCCATGGCCCACCTCGAGGCGCCGATCCTGCGCGTCACCGGCCTCGACACACCCTTTCCGTACAGCCTGGAGCACGAGTACATGCCCAACGCCGACCGCGTGATCACTGCGATCCGCCAGACCATGGAGTGGTAGCTATGACGAGTGGTAGCGATGTCCTTTGACTTCTACATGCCCGATATCGGTGAAGGCGTCGTCGAGGGTGAGATCGTCGCCTGGAAGGTCAAGGTGGGCGATCGCGTCACCCTCGATCAGCCACTCGTCGAAGTGATGACGGACAAGGCGACGGTCGAGCTGCCGTCGCCGCGCGCCGGCGTGATCAAGAGGATCAACTTCAAGGACGGCGCGATCTGTCCTGTTGGCAAGGTCCTCGTCGAGATCGAAGAGGACGGCGCGCCGACCGCCAAGCAGACGCCGCCGCCGAGCCACCACGCTCCGTCCGTGCCCGCTCACGCGGCACCCGCCCACGCGGCCTCGCGCCCGCAGGCGCAGCAGCAGGCACAGATCGAGGTCGTCGATGTCAGCGCGAGCCGCGAGCGCGTCCTCGCGACGCCCGCGACACGCCGGCTCGCTCGCCAGCTCGGCGTCGAGATCGGCCGCGTCACGCCGACCGGCAAGCACGGCCGTGTCACGACCGACGACGTCAAGACGTACAAAAACAACGGACCGACGACGTCGACCGCCCTCGCGAAGCGCGCGCCGATCGCGATCCCCGGCAATCCGCTCGGCTACCTCGAAGAGCGGATTCCGCTGCGCGGCATGCGCAAAAAGATCGCGGATGCGATGTCGCGCTCGGTGCACACCGCCGCCCACTTCACGTACGTCGAAGAGATCGACATGACCGAGCTCGTGACCGTGCGCGATCGCGCCAAGGCGCGCGCTGGCGAGCGCGGGGTCAAGCTCACCTACCTGCCGTTCATCATCAAGGCGGTCGTCTCCGGCCTGAAGAAGTGGCCGCAGCTCAACGCGTCGCTCGACGAGACCACCCAGGAGATCGTCCGCAAGAAGTACTACCACATCGGTGTCGCGGCTCAGGGACCGAACGGGCTCGTGGTCTCCGTCGTGCGCGACGCGGATCTTCGCTCGATCTTCGATCTCTCGCGCGAGATCGATCGGCTCGGCGAGGCCGTTCGCAACAACACCGCGACCCGCGATGACCTCACCGGCTCGACGTTCACGATCAGCTCGCTCGGCAAGCTCGGCGGCGTGCTCGCGACGCCGATCATCAACTTCCCCGAGGTCGCGATCGTCGGCGTCCACAAGATCGAGGAGAAGCCGGCCGTGCGGAACGGACAGATCGTCATCCGCCACCTGATGAACCTCTCGATCTCGGTCGATCACCGCCTCGCGGACGGCTGGGACGGCGCGATGTTCCTCCAGGACGTCAAGACCCTCCTCGAAGACCCGACGACGATGTTCATGGAGATGATCTAGACAACCGAGCGATCCGGATGTCGGGCGCGATCAGATCGCGTCGTCGGAATCGTCGTCGTCGCCACCCTCTTGCTCGTCGCAGTCGCGATCGTCGTCGATTCCGTCGTTGTCGTCATCGGAGTCGGCGTCATCGTCGGTCCCGTCGTCGTCGTCGTCCGTGTCTCCCGCGAGCGATGCGTCGTCATCGTCGTCATCATCGCCCTCCACATCGGAGTCGTGATCGTCACCATCCCCGTCCTCGTCGATGTCAACGCACGTGCCCGCAGCACCGTCATCGCTCGCGACCGGCGTGCATGTGCCACCGCCATCGCATTGAATCATCTGTCCGGCGGACGACAGGCTCTCCGACGTGCATCCCGTTGCGATCAAGCCGAGGGAAAGGAAGAGGGCGAGGGTACGAAGTTGCTTCATGGGGGCACTGGCTGCCAGGGACGTGCCGAACCTGACGCCTGTCGAAACGGGTAGTTTCGCGACCGGCTATGTACCAACCTTGCACAGTGAACCAAGAGCGGACACCTATCGCGTCCCCAAGGTTCTGATCTGGTCGCCGAGATCGTCTACGCTGGAGCCGGGTGGCGCGCCACGAGCGGAATACGACGAGCGCGGAGGCGTTCGATGAACGACCCGCGGCAGCCAGCTCCTGGTACCTGATCGTCTCGGGCGGTGGCACCGAGCTGAGCTCGCGCGTCGTCCCGATCCACGACGCCACGGAGCTGTTGTTCGGGCGCGTCGACGAGTGCGACGTCAAGGTCGACCACGATGGCGTGTCGCGCCGCCACGCCAAGGTTCGCCGCCGCGGCGACCACGTCCAGGTCGAGGATCTCGGCAGCCGCAACGGCACGCTGGTCAACGGAACCGCGATCACGGCGCCGCGCCGGCTAGCCGTCGGTGACGTGATCGTGGTCGGCCCCGCGAGCGCGATCGTCGCGAGCTCGAGCACCGCGAAGCGCACGCGGCAGGTCGCGACCGTCAGCGAATTCGAGGACCGGTTCGATGCCGAGGTCGATCGCGCCGTGCGCTACCAGCGCCCACTCGGTCTCGTGATGCTGCGGATCGAGGGACCGGTCGAGCTGATGACCGAGCACGTCGAGACGCTCGTCGGTCAACTCCGCCGGATGGACGTCGTCGCCGAGTACGGCGCCGAGGAGCTCGCACTCGTGCTGCCGGAGACCGACCGTGATGCGACGATCGCCGTCGCCCGCCGCTCCGCCGCGGTTCCGGTCGGGCTGTCCGCAGGCTTCGGCGCCGCGAGCTTCCCCGAGGACGGCTCGCACGTCGGCGAGCTGATCGGCGTCGCGCGCGATCGCTTGCGCGGTGTCGACCGTCACTCGGCGCACGCGAACGTCGCACCGCAGCCGGTCGTGGTCGATCCCCTGATGCAGCAGGTGATGGCCCTCGCCAAGCGCGTCGCGCCGTCGGGGATCACGGTGCTCGTCTCGGGCGAGACCGGCGTCGGAAAGGAGGTCGTTGCCGAGTCGATCCACCGGCTCAGCCCGCGGCGCGCCGGTCCGTTCGTTCGCCTCAACTGCGCATCGCTGTCCGAGGCACTGATCGAGTCCGAGCTGTTCGGTGGAGACAAACCTGGCCTGTTCGAGGCCGCCTCGACCGGAACCCTGTTTCTCGACGAGATCGGCGAGCTCCCGCTCGGCACGCAGGCCAAGCTCCTGCGCGTGCTCGAGGAGCACACGATCGTCCGCGTCGGCGCCAACCGCGAGACGCCGACCGATGTCCGCCTCGTGTGCGCGACGAACCGCGATCTCGAGGCAGAAGTCGCGCGCGGCCGGTTTCGCGATGACCTCTATTTCCGGATCAGCGCGTTCGTGATTCCGGTCCCGCCGCTGCGCGATCGCCGCACCGAGATCGAGCCGCTCGCGCTCCACTTTGCCCGCGAGCTGTCACCCGCCGGCCGTACCGCCACGATCGGGCCCGAGGTGTTCGAGGTGCTCGACGCCTACGCGTGGCCGGGCAACGTCCGCGAGCTCCGCAACGTGATCGAGCGCGCGTGCGTGATGAGCGGTGGTGCGCGAATCGAGCCGCACAACCTCCCCGACCGCCTTCTCGAGAAGCTCGCCCACTCGTCGACCACTGCGCCCGCGATCGATGTTCGCCAGCGCGTCGCCGACGTCGAGCGCGAGTCCGTCCTCGACGCGCTCGAGGCGACCAACGGCAATCAGACCAAGGCAGCGCGCAAGCTCGGCATCTCGCGGTTCGCGTTGATCCGCCTGATGCAGAAGCACGACCTCAACAAGCGCTGACGTTGCGCCTGGGTTCGTAGTACGACCGGCGCATGAACGACGGCGCGCTCTGGTACATCGGCATCAACGGTCAGCAGCAGGGTCCCCTCGGCACGCAGCAGGTGATCGACTTGATCCGCTCGGGTCAGCTCCTTCAGACGGCGTACGTCTACGGCCAGAATCAGCCGCAGTGGACACCGATCGCGCAGGTCGCCGTGTTCCAGCCACTGTTCGCACAGGCGTCGCCGCCGCCACCGCCGCCACCCGCGGGTCCCGCACCGATGGTCGCCGATCAGATCGACTTCGAGGTGATCGGCCAGGAGATGCAGTTCGTCGAGATCGTCCTCGATCCCGGCGAGGCCGCGATCGCCGAGGCCGGCGCGTTCTTCTACATGGACCCCGGCATCAAGATGGAGACGATCTTCGGCGACGGCTCGCACCAGGCCCAGGAGCAAGGCTTCTTCGGCAAGCTCGCTGCCGGCGCGAAGCGCGTGCTCACCGGCGAGTCGCTGTTCATGACCGTGTTCGGCAACAGTGCGCAGGAGCGCCAGAAGGTCGCGTTCGCGGCGCCCTACCCCGGCAAGATCATCCCGGTCGATCTGCGCCAGCACGGCGGAACGTTGATCTGTCAGAAGGATGCGTTCCTTTGCGCGGCGAAGGGCATCGCCGTCGGCATCGCGCTCAACAAGAAGGTCGGCGCCGGGCTGTTCGGCGGCGAGGGCTTCATCCTGCAGAAGCTCGAGGGCCAGGGCCTCGCGTTCATCCACGCGGGCGGCACGGTCGTCTCGCGCGATCTCAAGGCCGGCGAGACGCTACGCCTCGACACCGGATGCCTCGTCGCGTTCGAGCCGCGCGTCAACTACGACATCCAGTGGGTCGGCGGCTTCAAGACCGCGCTGTTCGGCGGCGAGGGTCTGTTCTTCGCGACGCTGACGGGACCGGGGCGCGTGTGGCTGCAGTCGCTGCCGTTCTCGCGTCTCGCGGGTCGGATGCTCGCGGCGGCCGTCGCATCGGGATTCGGGCGCGGCGACGAGGGCTCGGCGATCGGCGGCATCGGCCTTGGCTCGTAGCGCGCTCCATCGATCGTGCGGTAAGCGAACACTGGGAGACGCCGCCCCGCAGCGGGTCGATCTGCAACCAGTGCATGGCGTCCGGGTTGTGCAGGAATCAGCACCTGGCCGTGTTTGCGCTGGCGCATCGCTTGCTCCTCATCGGGTCATGCGCGCACTCCTCCTCGCCGTCGTGGTTCTCGGCTCCGGTTGCATGGACGACACGCTGTCCGAGGACACCGCCTACCGCCGGCTGGTCGACAACTTCGACAGCGAGCCGCAATGCCTCGCGAGCGGCCTCGGCGCCTGCTACCAGACCCTGACCCTGTGCACGAACGGCCTGATCCGTATGGATCTGGTCAGCCGCCCCGAGGACGGCGAGTACAAGCTGGCCGAGAGCTCGGTCGCGGTCGCCCGGTTCATCGACAAGCGCGTCGAGTTCGACCTCTCGACCAGGACCTCCGCCCAGCTCCCGGGTCGCCACCCGTGGCAGCAGGTCGACGTCATCGCCTACGACTGCCAGCCCTGACACGGGTGTCGTGTCGCACCGGCCTGGAGGCCGAGTGACCGCGCGTAACCAGCTGATCTCACCTGAGGTTACCTGGCCCTGCCGTTGCTCCAGTCACAGGTCATGAAGACGCTCCTCGCCGCCCTGCTCCCCGCTGCCATGACCCTGACCGGCTGCCTCTGTGGCGGCTGGGACGGCCAGGACGACCAGGTCCTCCGCACCGCCAACGGCGATGCCATGCAGCTGTGTTCGAACGGCGGCTACTCGCTGATGATGGCGAACGGCACCATCCTCGAGGGCTACGTCAGTGATGACGGCGCAAACCTCGTCTCCGGCTCCCTGGGCGAGACCGGCGCACGCGCGTTCACGATGACCAGGGAGATCGACGGCTCGCGGACCTCGACCGAGCTCGGCGCCGGCTGGAACGTCGTTGTTCTCGACCAGGTCGAGCTCGACCATGCTCACGTCCAGTGCGCGGATCTCGAGACGCGCGCGTGGTGGCCAAACAGCGGCATGTACCTGCCGACCGAGACCGCATTCACGCGCGCGGTTGGCGAGACCACCGAAGAGATCCTGTTCTGCACCGACGGCACCGCGCGCGTGCCGATGGCCGGTGAGACCGCGCTCTACGCGGAGACGGCCTACTACTCCGCGAGCGCCGGCAAGATCACCGTCACCGCGAACAAGAGCTTCGAGGCGGTCTACACCGCGGCCGGCACGCTCGTTCTGCCCGCCGTCGCCGGCGAGCCGACCACCGCGTGGAACCGGATCCCCGTCGCGCAGCTCACGACCGGCCTGCGCTGCTCGCTCGACTACTCGCGCTAGTAACGACACTTGACCAGGAGGAACGCGGGCTGACATCTGGTCACGGTGGGCGACGCGTGCGCCGCAACGCTAGATCATCGATCGCGCCACGGCTAGAGTGCCGTGCATGGCACACGCGACCTCCGCGCTCCGGACCGGGCCGTACGCGTACTTCGACGGCGACAGCGAGACCAAGGCGCGTGGTCTGTTCCAGCTCCTGCGCGAGGACGGCACCCCGATCGATGACGCCGCACTCGCCACGCTCGATCGCGACCTCGCGGTCCGGCTGTTCGAAGGGATGGTCCGCATCCGCGTGACCGACGCCCGCATGATGGCGCTCCAGCGTCAGGGTCGCATCGGGTTCTACGGCGAGGCCGTCGGCCAGGAGGCCGCGATCGTCGGCTCCGCGGCGGTCACGTTGCGCGAGGACTGGATCGTGCCGGCGCTGCGCGAGGCCGGCGTCGGTCTCTACCGCGGCCTGACGCTCGACTCGTACATCGCTCAGATCTTCGGCAACGCGGCCGACCCGACCAAGGGCCGGCAGATGCCGTGTCACCCGTGCGACAAGGACAACCACTACGTCGTGATGTCATCGTGCGTGTCGACGCAGATCCCGCACGCGGTCGGTATCGCGATGGCGATGAAGATCAAGGGCGACAAGAACGTGTGCTTCGGCTACATGGGCGACGGCGGCACCAGCGAGGGCGACTTCCACGTGGCGCTGAACTTCGCCGGCGTCACCAAGGCGCCCGTGGTTCTGATCTGCCAGAACAACCAGTGGGCGATCTCGACGCCCGGCTCGCTGCAGACCGCCGCCGAGACGATCGCGATCAAGGGCCTCGGCTACGGCGTCGAGGCGATTCGCGCCGATGGCAACGACGTCCTCGCGGTCCACGCTGCGGTCGGCTACGCCGCCGACAAGGCGCGCCGCGGTGACGGGCCGACATTCATCGAGCTGCTCACGTATCGAGTCAGCGCGCACTCGTCGTCGGACGATCCCACGCGCTATCGCGACGAGACCGTGACCGAGCTGTGGAAGGGCCAGCGCGATCCGATCCGACGGCTCGAGACCTATCTGCTCGCGCGCGGCTGGCTCGCCGCTGGTGCCCGCGAGGCACTCGCGCAGCAGATCGAGGTCGATGTCCGCGAGGCGATCGCGCGTCAGGAAGCGATCGCGGCACCGGAGCTCTCGACCCTGATCGATGACGTGTTCGAGGAGCCGACCTGGCTCCTCAAGGAGCAGCTCGCCGCGATCGCCGATGGGCCGCGCGCCCGGAACCCGCATCAGCACGGCGCGATCTCCGGCACCGGTCACGCCAAGTAGGGTGCGACACCCTCTCGGGTGCGACACCGCATTGCGATGACACGCGACACGCGGCGTCAGCAGCGCAGCGTGGCGGCCGTGCGCCGCGCAGGTCTAGATGAACTGCATGCGCACCCTTCGTCTCGCGATCGCTGCTCTGGTGTTCGCCGGCTGTCTCCGTAGCTCGCCGTCCCACGTCGACGGCGGTGTGCTCGGCCGCGTGGTGGTGTACCGGAATGGCGTCGCGTTCTACGAGCGCCGCGCCGTTGTCCACGACGGCAAGCTCACCGTGCAAGTGCCGCGGGATCGCGTCGATGACTTCCTAAAGTCACTCACCGTCGTCGACCCGCATACCCGCAAGCCGCTGTCCGTGACCATCCCTCGAAAGGAGGCCGACGACGGCAGCTACCTCACGATGACGCTCGAGACGACCGGCGTGACGAGCGCGGAGGTGCTCCTGACCTACGTCACCGAGGCTCCCGCGTGGAAGCCGAGCTATCGCGTCGTCGTCGGCAAGGCGGGCAAGGTGATGCTCGAGGGCTGGGCTATCGTCGACAACACGACGACCGAAGACTGGAAGGGCGTGCTGGTCGGTGTCGGTGCGAGCTCTGCGCTCGCGTTCCGCTACGACCTGTGGAGCGTGCGGCAGATCGATCGCGATCTCCTCGCTGGCGAGGAGAAGTTCGCGATCGCACCTCCGACCGGGATGTCCCCATACGTCGAATCGAGTGCCGAGGAGCTGGTCGCGCTCGATGCGAACGAGGTGCGCACGGGGGCGGCCGCGAACAAGAACGACGTGAAGGTGGGCAGTGCAGCTGGCTCGCAGGGCGACAGCTACGGCACTTCGTTCAGCGGCTCGAGCTCGCTGGAGCACCAATACTACGTCGACGGCGTCAACACGACGGGGGGCACCTACGGCTCGACGCCCTCCGGTTCTGATGGAGCCGTCCAGGGCACGGTCACCGACTCGAAGTCCGGAGAGAAGCTCGCAGGCGTCACCGTCGTCGCGACGTCGCCGAGCACGAAGACCACTCAGACCGCGATCACCGATGAGAACGGCCAGTACCGGATCGACCTTCCACGGGGCACGTACGTGGTGTCGTTCTACTACGCGGAGACCACGATCGAGCGGAGCGGCGTCACCGTCGGCGCGCAGAAGACCACACCGGTGTTCCAGAAGATCGACTCGTCCCGAACGGGAGGTGAGACCATCAAGATCTCCGCACGCGCGCCGTCGATCGATCCGACGAGCACGACCCAGTCGATCAAGGTCGACGGCGGATACGTGCGCAACGTTCCCATTCCAGGCCGCACCTTCGACAGCTCCCTGGGTTCGTCGCCGGGCCGCGAGCGCGATTTCGGCGGCTTCGATGGCAACTACGGATCGAGAGGGTCGTCGTACGAGGCGCCCCCTCCCCCGCCTCCGCCGGTCAAGCAGGGCGACGAGAAGCTCAAAGCGATCGCCGACAAGGTGATCAAGGGCAAGAAGAACGTCGTGATCGAGGTCCATGGTGCGCCAGGGACCGAGGCACAAGCGACCGCGCGCGGCGCCGCGGTCAAGAACAAGCTCGTCAACGACGGCGTTGCTGCGGCGCGGATCCACATCGTGCCGAAGATCGGTCCGAGCGAGGGGAACCAGGTCCGCGTGCTCGCGGTCGATCAACCACCGAAGACCGACGAGGGGACCCCGAAAGTCCGCGATCTCGGCGGTGACACGCCGGTCGGCGAGAGTCACTTCATGGCGGATCGACCGATGACCGTGCGCGCCGGCACCAGCGCGATGGTCGCGATGGTCCACGGCGAGACCACGGGCGGCGTCGTCTATCTCTACGATCCGATCTCCGATCGCGGCGACCGGCGCTTCGCCTTCAAAGCGGTGCGTCTCGACAACCCGACCTCCGACACGCTCGAGCCGGGCCCCGTCACGGTGTACGGCGACGGTCGATTCATCGGCGAAGGCATCACCGAGCCCGTGCCACCGCGCGCCTCGGTCGTGGTGCCGTTCGCGCTCGACAAACAGGTCGTGGTCGCCTCGAGCTCCTCGGAGGAGGACAAGATCGCCAAGCTGATCACGGTGCAGCGCGGGATCCTGACCGCCGAGGTCCAGCATCGCCGGCAGACGCGGTTCACCGTGACGAGCCGACTCGCCGAGCCGGCGAAGGTCTACCTGCGTCACAAGCTCGCAGAAGGCTGGACGCTGGTCGAAAGTCCGAAGGACTTCATGCGCGTCGGCGATTCACAGCTGTTCCAGATCACACTCGGACCGATGGAGACGAAGTACGTGACGATTGCCGAGGCGACGCCCGTCCAGCGGACGTTCCAGCTCGGCAACGAGGAAGCGCTCGGGATGATGCGTGTCTTCATCAACGAGCCCGGTGCGTCGCCGCAGCTCAAGGCTCAGATCGAAGCGATGCTGACCACGCACCGTGGCGCGAACGATCTCCTCGACAAGATCGAGACGCTGCGCGATCAGCTCGGCGAGTACCGCGCGCGCTCGGGTGAGCTCCACGCGCAGCTCGTGACGCTCAAGGCGGTGCGCACCGGCGGCGAGCTGATGAGCTCCTTGCGCGGAAAGCTCGCAGAGACGAGCGATCGCATCCAGAAGACCACCATCGCGCTGGTGGACGCACAGGAGCAGCTGATGCTCACACGGGTCAAGTTCCAGAATCAGCTCGCCGACTTGCGACTCACCGATGCCACGGCAAGATCGGTCACCCAGCGCTAACCCAGCAGCACTACACGGGAGCCTGGCCTGGACGATTCCCCAGGAGTGGAAGCACTGCCCTCTCGTCGCATGATCGCCGCGACCGCCGTGGTGGCGTGGGCGGCGCTCGTCGCGCTCGGGCTCCAGGCGTACTTCCGCTACCAGGTCGGGCCCGGTGAGCGCGGTGCGGAGCTGGCGCAGTGGCCCGCCGCGAGCACCTTGCCGCGCTCGACGACGAAGCCCACCGTGATCATGTTCGTGCACCCGAGCTGCCCGTGCAGCCGCGCGAGCGTCGCGGAGCTCGCGTCGATCGCGACCTCGACCACCGTTCGCCCACGCATCGTGGTCGTGTTCGTCAGCGACCTTGCCCGTGGCCACCTGTGGGACTCGGTCGGCCAGATCGCCGGCGTCGAGCGGATCCTCGACGCGAGCGAGCTCGAAGCCACGCGGTTCGGCGCCCGGACCTCGGGCTACGTGGTCGTCTACGACGCGTACGGTCGGCTCGCCTACGCGGGCGGGATCACGGGCTCGCGGGGACACGTGGGTGACAACATGGGCAAGCGCAGCGTGCAAGGGGTCCTCGGCGGGCTGGTTGCGATCGAGGTGCACTACGGCGTGTACGGCTGCAGCTTCGCCGCGCGACGGCCGCAGTCGTGAGGAAGCACCACGACATCTTTCTCGCGATGCGCGAGCGCCTGCATCGCAAGACCGATCGATTGTCCCTGTGGCTGCTCCTCGGCCAGTGGGTGTTCGCGATCGGCCTCGCGCTCGTTGCCTCGCCCTTCACGTATGTCGGCGGCGAGCGCACGCTGCACTTCCACGTGATCGCCGCCGTCGTGTTCGGCGGGCTGATCAACGCGCTGCCGATCACACTCGTCGTCATGAAGCCCGGCTGGTGGGGCACCCGCCACGCCGTGGCCATCGTCCAGATGCTGTGGTCGGGGATGCTGATCATGATCACGAACGGTCGGATCGAGACCCACTTCCACATCTTCGGATCGCTCGCCTTTCTCGCGCTCTATCGCGACTGGAAGGTCCTCCCGACGGCGACGATGATCGTCGTGTTCGATCACGTTGCGTGCGGGATGTTGTGGCCCGACAGTGTCTACGGGCTGGCGAACCCGGAGTGGTGGCGGTTCCTCGAGCACGCCGGGTGGATCGCGTTCCAGAACACCATCCTCGTCGTCGCCTGCATTCAAGGCGAGCGCGAGTTGCTGGCCGCCGCGAGCCGCGAGTCGCGCGTCGAGCGCACCAACTCGATCGTCGAGCGCCGCGTCCAGCAGCGGACCACGGAGCTCGACGAGGCGATGGAGTACTACCGTGCGCTCGTCGAGAACAGCGAGGTCGTGACGTTCGAGTACGACCTCACGGCGCACCGCATCCGGTACCTCGCTCCGCACGCGAGCAAGCTGCTCGAGTGCAGCGTCGCCGACCTCGACGACCGGCAGTTCCTCCTCGACTCGATCCATCCGGCCGACAGGGTCCGCGTGCAGCGCGAGCTCTCAGCGCTCGTTCGCGCCGAGCGGTCGTGGTCCGATCCCATCGACTGCCGCCTCGTCACGACGACCGGGCGCACCATCCACATCCGCACGCTGCTCAACGCGCGCTCGGGCAGCCGCCGGATCCGCGCGTTCATGCTCGATACGACCCGCCAGCGGCAGCTCGAGATCGAGCTACAGCAGGCGCAGAAGCTCGAGTCCGTCGGTCGGCTCGCGGCCGGCGTCGCCCACGAGATCAACACGCCGATCCAGTTCATCGGCGACAGCGTGCAGTTCATGGCGCAGTCGATCGACGACGTGATCGGCGTGCTCGCGAAGCAGCAGGTGATCATCGGCGCGCTGGAGGCGGGCATCTCGCCGGCCGACCTCGAGGACGCCGTACGCGCCGCGAAGGAAGCCGCCGATGAAGCGGATCTCGGCTACATCGTCGACGAGCTCCCGAAGGCCGCAGCCCGCGCCCTCGATGGCGTCGATCGCGTCGGCACGATCGTGCGCTCGATGAAGGTGTTCGCGTACCCCGACAAGGCCGAGATGGCACCGGTCGACCTCAACCAGGCGATCACGAGCACCCTCACGATCGCTCGCAACGAGTACCGCTATGTCGCCAGCGTCGACACCGAGCTCGGCGACCTCCCACCGGTCACCTGCTTCGCGGGCGAGATCAACCAGGTCATCCTCAACGTCATCATCAACGCAGCCCAGGCGATCGGCGAGATTCACGCGCAGACCGGCACGCGCGGCAAGATCACCGTCAAGACCGCGACCACGTGCAACCACGTCGTGATCAGCGTCCAGGACACGGGCGGCGGGATCCCCGAGTCCGCTCGCGGTCGCGTGTTCGATCCGTTCTTCACGACCAAGGACGTCGGCAAGGGCACGGGCCAGGGCCTCGCCATGGCGCACTCCGTGATCGTCGACCGCCACCACGGCGACCTGACCTTCGAGACGACCACGGGTGTCGGCACCACGTTCTACATCCGCTTGCCGCTGGACTCGATGGTGCTCGCGGGGAGGGCCGCAGCGTGAGTGACGACAAGAAGCGCATCCTGTTTGTCGATGACGACCCGTCGCTGCTCGCGGGCCTCAGGAACGTCCTCCACCGCGACCGCAAGCGCTGGGACATGACCTTCGCGCTCGGCGGCGAGGCCGCTCTCGTGGAGCTCGGCGCCGGCACGTTCCATATCGTGGTCTCCGACATGCGGATGCCCGTCGTCGACGGCGCCGCGGTCCTCGCGGTCGTCCTGCGAACCGCTCCAAACACCCGGCGTGTCATGCTCTCTGGCTCGGACTGCGAGTCGGTCGCGACCGAGGTCGACGAGCTCCTCGTCAAGCCATGCAGTGCGATCACGCTGCGCGCCACGCTCGAGCGCCTCCTGGGCGGCGGCACCTGACGCCCGCGACCATTGGCACGCAGCCGCAGGCGCGGTAGGAACGGTCCATGTCCGACCTCCGTTTCGATGCCGTCGTGATCGGTGCTGGTCCCGGCGGTTACCCCGCCGCCATTCGTCTCGGCCAGCTCAAGGTCAAGACCGCCATCATCGAGCGCGAGTACATGGGCGGGGTCTGCCTCAACGTGGGCTGTATCCCGTCCAAGGCCGTCATCCATGCGGCCAAGACGTTCGAGAAGATGAGCCACGCCGAGGACATCGGCATCATGATCCCGACCAAGCCGACGATCGACATGAAGAAGCTGCAGGCCTGGAAGGGGGGCGTCGTCAGCAAGCTCACCACCGGCGTCCGTGGCCTCCTCAAGGGCAACGGCGTCGAGATCATCGACGGCTCCGCGACGCTGCTCGGGTCCGGTCCCGACGGCCACCGCATCACCGTCAAGACGAAGATGGGCGAGCAGACCATCTTCGCCAAGAACATCGTGCTCGCGACAGGCAGCCGCCCGATCGAGATTCCCGGCTTTCCGACAGACCAGAACCGCATCATCGATTCGACCGGCGCTCTCGCTCTCGACGCCGTCCCGCCGCGCCTGGTCGTGATCGGCGGCGGCTACATCGGCCTCGAGCTCGGGATGGTCTACGCCAAGCTCGGCACCAAGGTCACCGTCGTGGAAGCGATGCCGCGCCTCCTCGGCACGATGGACAAGGACTGCGTCGCCGTCGTCGAGCGCAAGCTCAAGAAGATGGGCGTCGAGGTCATGCTCGATACCAAGGCGAAGTCCTGGGAGGACAAGGGCGATCGCGCCGTCCTCACCGTCGAGCTCAAGGACGGAAAAACCGCCACGATCGACACCGACAAGATCCTGATGTCGATCGGCCGCCGCCCCAACAGCGAGAACCTCGGCCTCGACGCCGCGGGCGTCACCACGGACAAGCGCGGCTTCGTCGTCTCCGACGATCACCTCCGCACCAACGTCGCCGGCATCTACGCGATCGGCGATCTGATCGGCGGCATGATGCTCGCCCACAAGGCCACCAAGGAAGGCGAGGTCGTCGCCGAGATCATCGCGGGCCACAAGGCCGCCTTCGACGTCCGCACGATCCCCGCTGTCGTCTTCACCGATCCGGAGATCGCCACCACCGGCCTCACCGAGGACGAGGCCAAGGCCAAGGGCCACGCCAAGCTCAAGATCGGCAAGTTCCCGTTCGCCGCGCTCGGCCGCGCGCTCTCGGTCAACGACACCGACGGGTTCGTGAAGGTCATCGCTGCCGCCGACACGGGCGAGCTCCTCGGTGTCCACATCGTCGGCAATGGTGCGAGCGATCTGATCGCCGAGGCCACCCTCGCGATCGAGATGGGCGCGGTCGCCGACGACCTCCGCCTCACCATCCACGCGCACCCCACCCTCTCCGAAGCGATGATGGAGGCTGCCGCCGTCGCGCTCGGCGAAGCGATCCACGTCATCAACCGATGACCACCTGGAGCGTCCTCGACCTCGGCACAGAGTCGTACCGCGACGCGTGGGCCCGCCAGCTCGCCCTCGTCGACGCGCGCCAGAAGGGCGACGCCCCCGACACGCTGCTCGTCGTCGAGCACGATCACGTCTTCACGCTCGGCCGCCGACGCGAGGCCGAGGGCAACGTCCTCGCCGCGGGCGATGTCGAGGTGATCGGCATCGAGCGCGGCGGCGACGTCACCTATCACGGACCCGGTCAGGTGGTCGCGTATCCGATCGTGCTGCTCGAGGGCAAGGAGCGCGACCTCCACGGCTACCTCCGCAACCTCGAGGAAGCCGTGATCGCGACGTGCAAGCACTTCGGCCTCGCCGCCGATCGCGAGCCCGGCAAGACCGGCGTGTGGACCACGACCGAGCTCGGTCGCAAGAAGCTGTGCTCCATGGGCATCGCGTGCCGCAAGTGGGTCACGTTCCACGGTCTCGCCCTCAACGTCACCACCGACCTCGCCTACTTCCAGCGCATCAACCCGTGCGGCTTCGAGTCCCGGATCATGACCTCGATGGCCGAGCAGCTCGGTGCGATCGATATCGCCGACGTCAAGCGCGTCCTCTCCGACGAGCTGGGCCGCGTCCTCGACCGTACGTGCGCCAGCTGACCGTACGGTGATATCGTGGACCCTCAGGGGGTCTCGAATGTCGTCGTACCTACGCGGATTGCTGGTTCTCTCTCTCGGCGGCTGTGGCTCGGTCGCCGGAGGTAGCGGCTCCGTCGACGCCGCGATCGATGGCACCTCGTCTGTCGATGCTGCACCCGACGCGGCCATCGATGCACCCGTGGTCACGCCGCGCTGCGACGTCACCAGATCGTTCGGTGCACCCACCGTGGTTGCCGGCATCAACGGTACCCTCAAGGACATCCAGGCCGTCCAGGCGGACGACCTGACCCTGTACCTCTCGACCGATCGCGGTGGGACCACGGACATCTACCGCTCCACGCGCGCGTCGGCCACCGCGATATGGCAGACCCCGACGGCGGTCGCACCGTTCGCCACCACCGCACTCGAGACCTCGCCGTACCTGACGGCCGACGGCCTGACGATGCTCTACGCCTACGCCCCTGTCGGCACGGTGAACGCCGACATCTACCTCGCAACACGCGCATCGACCTCTGTGGCCTTCGCGGCAGGCACTGCCGTCACCGCCGTCAACTCGACCGATGACGACGGCGACGTCACGGTCACGGCCGATGGCGGGATCCTGTTCTTCGCTTCGAGCCGCGCGGGCACCGGCGGTTACGACCTCTACCAATCGATCCGTGGCAGCAGTGGTTACGGCGCTCCGACGCTCGTCACCGCGATCAACACCAACGTCTACGACGCCCATCCGCGCATCACCGGCGATGGCCTCCGCATGTACTACAGCTCGATGCGCACCGACGGTGGCGCCCTCGCCGGCACCGACATCTGGACCGCGAGCCGCGCGTCACTCGCAGCACCGTTCGGTGCGCCGATGCGCGTCGCGGAGCTCAGTACGGCGTCGAACGAATCCCCGACCTGGATCTCGAGCGACGGTTGCGTGATGTTGCTCCAGACCAACCGTGCCGGAGGCATGGGCGATCAAGACATCTGGCAGGCGATCAAGCCGCTGTAGTCACTCAGCGCGCCCACTCGAGCGGGTGCGTCTTGAAGTAGAAGCCGAGGTTCACGTTGAACATCGAGTGCCACTCGCCGTCGGGTGCACCGGTCGTGAATGCGATCGCCGTCGGCGTGCCGATGTACGGCGCGTTCTTCGCGCTGATCACGTCGACGAATCCGAAGATGGGGCCCGCGAGGACCGAGAAGCCGGTGACGTTCATCTTCGAGTCCGCGAACGCCGCCGAGTCTTTGAGCAGCATCGAGTAGTTGTTGTAGAGCTTGATCGTGTCGATCCACTTCTTCGGGTGGATCTCGTAGCCGACGTTCGCCTCGAGGAGTCGCGCCTTCGCGGCGATCGGAAACGCGTCTGCGAACGCACCCGTGTACACGATATCGCGCGGCTGGCCGGCGGCGTTCTCCGGCGAGAAGGCGTACTGCATGGCCTGGAGCTGCGCGCTCCAGTTGCCGAGCGTCGCATTGACGTGAAGCGCAGCGGCCCAGTGCCGCCCGGTGTCGCCCGTGTCGTGGTTGTAGAGGCCGCCGTACTGGAACGATCCACCGATCTCGACGCCGCCCGCCGTGAACGCGAGCCGCGCGTTGCCCTGATTCGTCTCCTCGTTGCGCGCGGCCGGGTTCGCCGAGACGAGGACCGTGTCGTACGAGAACCGCGCGAGGTCGTCTGCCGCCGCGATGTCAGAGTTCTTGAAGAACCCGACCTGCAGGTTCAGCCGCTTGTCGAGGAAGTCCCCCGACCACTTGAGCCCGACGTCGTACTGGTTGTTGAGGCCGACGTAGTACGGGATGTTGAACCAGTAGTCGTACGCCGCGTACGGCAGCACACCGAACGGCACCTTCGTCAGCCCGACCTCGAGCTGCGAGCCGCCCGACCAGCGATACCCGACCCAGCCGTACTCCCAGACGCGCGCGTAGCTGTACCAGCGGAGCCGCACCGCGCCGAGGAACCCTTTGCGCTTCGCTTCGAACCCGATCCGGAACATCGAGTTGCCCGGACCGAAGTCGCCCACCTTGTCTCGATCGGTCGCGTCGAACAGGTTGTGCGTGTAGTTGAGCCAGAACCCGCCGTCGATCGAGATGTAGTCGTCAGGCTCGGTCGCGGGTGCGGGCTGTTCCGCGGGCTCGGGCGTCGGCGCGGGCTCCATCCCCGGCACAGGCACCGGATCCTCGTCGGCGTGCGCGAGCGCCGGCCACAGCAGAGCGAGCGTGGTCGCTCCGACGAGCCATCCTCGCGCCATTACCACATGGTACGCCGATGCGGCCGTCGACAAGCGCCTCGCGCCACGACAGGTGGCCCCATGCGGCGGCACTCGATCTCCGCCAGGGGCCTGAAGCGACGGTGCAGCGCGAAGGGCGACCGACGACAGCGCGCCTCTCGCCGCGACCGTATAAGGCCCATATCATTGGTGCTCGACGTCGGCCTCCCGGATGGCTTTTCGGGATCAGGATCGCGATCACGCTCGGCTCGTTGGCCACGAGCTCCGGCGTGACGCATACGCTGGCACCGACGCAGGTCTGGTCGACCACCGATCGAGAGCTGACAGGTGTGTCGCGACTCCTGGTAGCTCGGGGGCACGCTGATCGCCACGGACCG
>JANOPP010000473.1:0-3486 GCA_031421915.1 Myxococcales bacterium
CCGCCCATGCCGCCGCGTCCGATCGGACCGAGGACGCGGTACGGACCGATCTGCAATCCAGGCTCGAGCAGTGGCGTTGGCGCGTGCACGACGCCACCATTCTACTGGATCGAGTAGGTCAGCGTGTAGGCGCCGTTGCCGGTCATCCCGAAACCGTCGACGATCAGCCACTGCAGATTCGCGCCGCTCACCGAGGCACCGGTGATCCGGCTCTGGAGGCCGTTGCCGCAGCCGGACGAATCGTCGCTGCACGCGGCGTCAGTCGTCGCGGTACCGGTGCGCAGGTACAGCACGCTGTCGAACGCGGTGCCGGTGCACGTGCTCGCGCTGATCGAGTTCGTGCCCGGGCAGCTGGTGATGAAGTGTGCGACGTCGGGCTGGTTCGAGTTCGCCTCGCAGCCCGCGACGGTCGAGTTGACCTTGCCGGTCGTCGTACCGGTGAAGCTGCCGCTCGTGCCGGTGAGCGCGGTACCGATGCGGCCACCGCGACGGAACGTCAGCGTCGCGGCGCCACCCGCGGTCGATGCCTGGAACTGATCGACGACCAGGCAGAACGTCCCGGCGGGGAGCTCGATCGCGCCCTGCGAGCGCTGCTGCGCGCACGCGTCGTCGCTGCACTTCTGGACTGCGCCGAGAGCGGAGCAGCTGCCGGCGAACACGCGCACGACCGAGTCGAACGAGCTGCCGAACGTGTCGTAGTAGATGACCTCGGGGGCCGGCAGCACGAACTGATAGAACACGTCGCGGCCACCCTGATTGCCGCAGCCGGTGGCGGCGGTCCAGTTGTCGTCGTGCGCGGCCGCGAGATCGACTGTGAATGTCCCGCCCGCGGAGATGTCGATCGCGCCGCTCGCGAGATCGTTCGCGGGGCACGCCGCGTCGGCGCCGTTACAGTCCTCGTCGGTGCCGTTGCCGCAGATCTCGGTGATCGGTGCGCCCGCGTTCGCGGAGCACGCGACGTTGGTACCGCCCGCGTTGCACATCAGCGACCCGCTGCGCTGGCACATGCCGAGGCCGACGGTGCACGACTGACCGACCGGCCATGGATCGTCCGCGCCGTTCGTGCAGTCGTCGTCCATGCCGTTGCAGACCTCGACGGAGTTGCTCGACGTGTCGCCGCACTTCGCGCCGCCGTTTGCCGTGTTGCACACGATCACGCCCTCGGTGCAGAGGTCGGAGTCGGTGCCGTCGCACGCCGCGCCGAGGTTGAAGCCCTCGTCGGTGTTGCCGTCGCAATCGTTGTCGAAGCTGTCGCAGATCTCGCCCGCGTTGCCAGGACCGTCGTTGCAGGCGGCGGCCGTCAAGCTCGTACACGCGATCACTCCGTCGGCGCAGACGTCGCCGTCGGCGCCATCGCACGGCGTGCCGACCATGAACGACTCATCGGTGTTGCCGTCGCAGTCGTTGTCGAGCGCGTCGCAGCTCTCGGTCGCGGGCGTGCCGGCCTGTGCGCTGCACTCGAGGTCGGTGCCGGTGCTGTTGCACACCGCCACGCCATCGACCGCGCACGCCCCCATGCCCTCGACGCAGGCGGCGCCCTTGTCGGCGAACGTCTCGTCGATCTTCAGGTCGCAGTCGTCGTCCTCGCCGTTGCACTTCTCCGGCACCGGGGAGCACCCATCGGTCGTCGCGCCGTCGACACCACCGTCACCGTCCCCAAGGCGCGCCTCTCCTGCGGACGCGCAGCCAGCGGCAAGGACGGCAGCGACAGCGACGAGGCGCAACATCGCTGCATCCATGCATGGACTGTTGTGCAAGAGCAAGCACAACCCCAGCGCCGGGGCCGGCGTGCTAGGTAAGGCCATGGACAAGTTGCCGGTGATCGGGAACACCCCCCCTGCGGCTCCACCCGCGGCGAGCGAGCTCACGCCGGACGAGCTGGAGGCAGAGATCCGCCGGCTCAAGACCGAGCGTAACGCCGTGATCCTGGCTCACTACTACCAGGAGTCCGAGATCCAGGACCTCGCCGACTACGTCGGGGATTCTCTGCAGCTCTCGCAGGCCGCGGCCAAGACCCAGGCCGACGTGATCGTGTTCTGCGGGGTCCACTTCATGGCCGAGACGGCGAAGATCTTGAATCCCACGAAGGTCGTCGTGGTGCCGGATCTCGAGGCAGGCTGTTCGCTCGCCGATGGCTGCCCAGCCCCCGTGTTCGCGAAGTGGCTCGAGCAATACCCCGACCACAAGGTCGTCAGCTACATCAACTGCTCCGCCGAGGTGAAGGCGCTGTCCGACGTGATCTGCACCTCGTCCAACGCGGTCAAGATCGTCAAGGCGCTCGGCGATGCGAAGATCGTGTTCGCGCCCGACAAGCACCTCGGTGCATGGGTCGCCAAGCAGGCGAACCGTCCCGATCTGGTCAAGTGGCAGGGCACCTGCATCGTTCACGAGACGTTCTCCGAGCGCCGCCTGCTCGGCCTGATGGCGCAGTACCCCGACGCCGACGTGATCGCGCACCCCGAGTGCCACGAGGGAATCCTTCGCCACGCCGTGCACATCGCGTCGACGAGCGGCCTGATCGAGTACGCGCGCAAGACGGACAAGAAGGAGTTCATCGTCGCGACCGAGGCGGGAATCCTCCACAAGATGCAACAAGCTGCCCCGGGCAAGACGTTGATCCCTGCACCGCCCGAGGACGAGAGCTGTTCGTGCAACCTGTGCCCCCACATGCGGAGAAACACGCTCGAGAAGCTCTACCTGTGTCTGCGCGATCTCGCGCCGCAGGTCGACGTTCCCGAGGCGGTTCGGGTGCGTGCGCTCAAGCCGATCGAGCGCATGCTCGAGATGTCGGTCTAGCTCGACGCTCGATGTCGATCGCGCGTCGGTTGGTGGTGGTGGTTCTCGCTCTCGCGGCATGTGGCCGCTCGGAGACCCGTGCCACGCGCGAGCCCACGCCGACGCCTCCCGGCGTCGCGGCCCCCGTTGTGGTCGTCGCCGACGCGGCAGCCACCTCGCCGATTCCATCGACGACCACGCAGCTGATCACGGTGATCGTCCCCGATTGGGAGACCACGAGTGCCGAGCTCACGCTGTGGAAGCGCGACGCGGACCGCTGGGTCGCGGACGGTCCCTCGTGGCAGGCCGTCGTCGGCAAGAGCGGCACCGGATGGGGCGCTGGGCTCCACGGCGCGGGTCCTCCGCCCGGCCGCTCGGGACCGACCAAGCACGAGGGCGACGGCAAGTCTCCCGCGGGCGTGTTCGCGCTCGGCGGGAGCTACGGCTACGGCGCGGTGGCTCCCGCGAGCTCGGGGCTGCGCTACCAGCAAGTCGATCCGAGCTGGAAGTGCGTCGACGATCCGAAATCGGCCCACTACAACACGATCCTCGACCAGCGCACGACGAAGCCCGACTGGAGCAGCGCCGAAGAGATGCGGCGCTCCGACGAGCTCTACACCTGGGTCGTCGACATCGCGCACAACCCGACACGCGTGCCCGGCGCGGGGAGCTGCATCTTCTTTCACGTGTGGGGCGGTCCCGGCTCGTCGA
>JANOPP010000474.1:0-21845 GCA_031421915.1 Myxococcales bacterium
GATGATCATCGACGGCGAATGCGACTTCGTGGCCTCGGCCCGCCAGTCTCTCGCGGATCCCGATTGGTGGCAGAAGATGCGCACCGGTCGCGGCGATCAGATCCGCCGCTGTGAGTTCACGAACTACTGCGAGGCGCTCGACCAGCAGCACAAGCAGGTGACTTGTAAACTCTGGGACCGCGAGGCGCTCGACGAGCCCGATGTGGCCAAGGCGACCGACGGCAAGCGCCGCCTGATCGCGCCGAAGTGGCGCCGCTGACCTAGGTTGCCGCTGGCTTGCGCCGGCCGCGGAAGAACAGGAACAGGCCGAGTGCGGTCACGGCGAGCGAACCTCCGCCGAACATCAGCGTCTCGTTGCGCCGGCGCTCGACGGACTCCTTGGCATCCCGGATGGAGTCAGTCGCTTGCTTCGCGCGACTGATCGCGTACTCGATGTCTCGCTCGGTCGCGTTCACTGGAAGCTTGTCCATCTTGGCGACCGCCTCCTTCGCCTCGGCGTGCGTGCGCACGAGGTAGTCCTTGTTGCGCAAGTAGCCCGGGATCGTGTCCGAGAGAATGATGCCGCCCGCGATCAGGGCGCCAACGATCAAGAGGAGTCCGAGGATCTTCATGAGAGATCCGGACGTGCGCTGATCACCGATAGTCGCACCCCATCTGTGCCAAACGGCGGGCGGTTCGCGCCACGCACGGGCACGCAGCCGTGGTCGGCGCTGACCGTCGATGAAGCAAAGAAGCGCTTCGTCGTGAATGTCACGCGTGAGTCGCTCGAGAAAATGCCGGGCTTCGGCAAGGAGCACTGGCCAGACCTCAACGACCTCGAGTACGCGCAAGGCGTATATCGGCAGTGGGGCGCGACTCCTTACTGGACGTAGCGACGGCGCACAGTGAGTCGGCGCGCCGCGCTCACTTGCATCATCAGGGATGTGCTTGGCCGGCGTCATCGGCGCGATCGACAACCTCTTGAATGCCAGCCTGGCGTGCGCAGTGCGCGCAGCAGAAGTACTGACCGCGCGCTTCCATGCCGTGCCCGATGATCGGGACCTTGCAGTGGATGCACCGTGGAGCGAGAGCGTGAATGGCGCAGGCAAAGGAATCGAAGATGTGGGTGGTTCCACCGATCGAGACTTCGAACGCCTTGTCGTACGTGTTGCCGCAGGTCTCGCAGGTCTTCATGGCCGCGGTCTGGTGCAAGGATAGGGCCGTGAGGAGGGGCCGGGTTCGTCGACGTCGAGCGGCCGACGAAGTAACGTGTCCCGCATGCACCTGACGACGATGACCTACGCGGTCGATGGTCGGATCGCACGTATCACCTTGAACCGGCCGGAGCGCGGCAACGGTCTGACGCTGCTGACGCCGCGCGAGCTCACGGACTGCGTCGAGGCTGCGAACCTCGATCCGAACGTGCACGTGATCGCGCTGTCGGGTGCGGGCAAGGGCTTCTGCGGCGGGTACGACCTCGAGGCGAGCGCCGAGAAGGGCATGGAGGGTCAGCCGGTCGTCGGGCCGCGCGGCTCGCCACTCGATCCTCTGATCCAGCGCGAGAACCACGATCCGCACCAGACGTGGGATCCGATGGTCGACTACCAGATGATGAGCCGCAACGTGCGCGGCTTCATGAGCCTGTTCCACAGTGACAAGCCGGTCGTGTGCAAGGTGCACGGGTTCTGCGTCGCCGGCGGCACGGACCTCGCGCTGTGCAGCGATCTCCTCGTGATCGAGGACACCGCGAAGATCGGCTATCCGCCGGCCCGCGTATGGGGCGTTCCAACGACGGCGCTGTGGGTCCACCGGCTCGGGCTCGAGAAGGCCAAGCGGCTGTTGTTCACGGGCGACTGCCTGTCGGGTACCGAGGCCGTCGCGTGGGGCCTCGCGATCGAGGCCGCGCCGCGGGCGGAGCTCGACGCGCGGTTCGAGACGCTGCTCGCGCGGATCGCGCAGATGCCGATCAATCAGCTCGTGATGATGAAGCTCATGCTCAATCAGAGCGTCTACTCGCAGGGGCTCGCACAGAGCCAGATGCTAGGCACCGTGTTCGACGGCATCGCACGGCACACCCCCGAGGGTCATGGGTTTGCGGCGCGCGCCGCGTCGGCCGGGTTTCGGCAGGCGGTCAAGGATCGCGACGAGCCGTTCGGCGATCACGGTCCATCGACGTTCAAGGGATGACCGAACCGCTGTCACTGGCGATCGTGGGTGGCGCGGCGCTGCTCGCCGGTGCCATCAATGCCGTGGCCGGCGGTGGCAGCTTGATCACGTTCCCGACGCTGGTGGCCGTGGGGCTGCCTCCGATCACGGCGAGCGTGACGAACACGGTCGCGATGTGCCCGGGGTATCTCGGCGCGACGATCGCGCAGCGCCGCGATCTCGAGGGTCAGGGCAAGCGCGCCGCGAAGCTGTTGCCGGTCGCGGCGATCGGCGGCGTTGGTGGAGCGCTGCTGCTGCTCGCGACCGGAGAGAGCTCGTTCAAGTTGATCGTCCCGTTCCTGATCCTGTTTGCGGCGCTGTCGGTCGCCGCTCAGGACAAGCTGCGGGCGTGGATCGTCAGGGGAGATCACAGCGAGCGTGCGGAGGCGCTGGCGGTGTTCCCGATCGCGTTCGCCGCAGTGTACGGCGGGTACTTCGGAGCGGGCATGGGCGTGATGATCCTTGGCGCGCTCGGGATCGCGCTCGCGGACAAGCTGCTGCGGATCAACGCACTCAAGCAGTGTGTATCGCTGGTGGTCAACGCGACCGCGGCGGTGGTGTTTCTCATCTGGGGACCCATCGACTGGCCGATCGCAGGCGTGATGATGGTGGGGTCGCTGATAGGTGGAGCGTTCGGAGGTGTGCTCTCACGCCACATCCCGGCGACGGTGCTGCGCTGGCTCGTCGTGGTGATCGGCGTTTCTGTCTCGATCATGTACTTCCTGAAGCTGTGATCCGTCGAGAACGTGGTCTGGTGCAGGCTCGTGTCAAAAGGCCCGCGCCCGGAGCGCTCGCATCGCTCCGATGTCGAGCTCCCGATGCGCGCCGAGCTGTACAACGTGGCGCAGCTCGAGCGGCATGCGCGCACGATGGCTGGCTGGCACGAGGTCACGCATGCGCGCGGGCCGAGTGGCGACCGGTTGCTCGCACGTCTCGCCGACAACGAGGCGGTCCTCGGCGATGCGTATGGGCTGCTGACAGAGGCAGTCGCGCGCGGGCGACAGATCACGCCAGCAGCAGAGTGGTTGATCGACAACTACCACCTCGTCGAGCAGCAGGTGATCACCGCCCGGCAGCACCTCCCTGCGTCGTATCACCGCGAGCTCCCGCGCCTCGCGAACGGCGCACAGCCGGGGACGCCGCGCGTCTATGACCTCGCGTTCGAGCTGATCTCCCACGCGCACGGTCGCGTCGATGCGGACACGTTGCGGGCGTTCGTCGCCGCATACCAGGAGGTCGACACGCTGCAGCTCGGCGAGCTGTGGGCGATCCCGATCATGCTGCGGCTGTCGTTGCTCGAGAATATGCGACGCGTGGTGACGGCGGTGACGGCCGGGCGCCGCGAGCGCGAGCGTGCCGCAGTATGGGTCGATGCGATGATCGAGGTCGCGTCGACGGATCCGACGCGCGTGGTGCTCGTGCTCGCGGAGATCGTCGAAGAGGACCTGCCGTTCACGGATGCGTTCGTTGCGGAGCTCGCCAGCCGACTGCAGGGGCAGGGGCCCGGGCTCGCGGTCGCGACGTCATGGCTCGAGCATCGTCTCGCCGAGCGTGGCCAGACGATCGACCACGTCTTCGAGCTCGCGAGTCAGAGCCAGGCCGCCGATCAGGTGTCGATCGGCAACAGCATCGGGAGCCTGCGGTTCCTGGGCGCGACGGACTGGCGCGAGTTCGTCGAAGCGATGAGCGCCGTCGAGCACGTGCTTCGCGAGGACTCCGCGTACCCGACGATGGACTTCGCGACGCGTGATCGGTACCGGCACGTCGTCGAGGCAATCGCGCGGCGCAGCCCCGGATCGGAGACCGAGGTCGCCCGCGCGGCGATCACGCTCGCAACCCAGGAGCCGCCGGGACGCACGGCGCACGTCGGCTACTTCCTGATCGAGGACGGCCGGTACCTGCTCGAGCGAGGCGTGCGGATGCGGCGCGGGTTTTGGCTCGGCGTGCGCAAGCTCGTCCGTCGGATGCGGCTCGTGACCTACGCGAGCTCGATCACGCTGACCACTGCGGTGGTGACCGCGCTGCTCGTGCTCGCGGCGCCGTTTGGACTCGACGGAGCGTGGCGGATCGGCTGGATTGCGTTGCTGGGGATCTGTGCGAGTCAGGTCGCAGTCGCCGTCGTGAACTGGGCCGCGACGCTCCTCGTGCCGCCGCAGTCGTTGCCGCGCCTCGACTTCACGGCGGGGATCCCGACCGCGCATCGCACGCTCGTCGCCGTGCCGACGATGCTGACCGACAGCGTCGAGATCGACGAGCTCGTGGATCTACTCGAGGTGCGCTACCTGGCGAACCGCGATCCGAATCTGATGTTCTCGCTCGTCACGGACTATCGCGATGCGGCTACCGAGGCCACGGACGGAGATGCTGCGCTGCTCGCACGCGCGCAGGGCCGGATCGAGGCGCTCAACTCGCGCTACGAGACGGGCTGCTTCTTCCTGTTCCACCGCGCGCGGCGCTGGAATGCGCGCGAGGGCGTCTGGATGGGCTGGGAGCGCAAGCGCGGCAAGCTCGAGCAGCTCAACGCCCAGCTCCGAGGCGAGCAGGTGTTCGACACCGTCGTGGGTCCGAGCGAGCGCCTGACGGGCGTGCAGTACGTGATCGTTCTCGACAGCGACACCGCACTGCCACGCGATGCTGCTCGTCTCCTCGCGGCGACGCTCGGTCATCCCCTGAACCGGCCGTGCTTCGATGAAGAGTCGGGCCGGATCGTCGCGGGCTACGGGATCCTTCAGCCACGCGTCGGCGTCAGCATGGAGAGCACGGCGAGCTCGCGGTTCGCGCGGTGGTTCGGCGGGCAGCCGGGGATCGATCCGTACACGCGCGCCGTCTCCGACGTTTATCAGGACGTGTTCAGCAACGGTTCGTTCGTCGGCAAGGGCATCTACGACATCGACGCGTTCCGCAAAGCGCTCGATGGTCGGTTCCCCGAGAACCGCGTGCTCAGCCACGATCTGATCGAGGGTGCGTATGCGCGGTCGGGGCTCGTCAGCGACGTCCTTCTCGTCGAGGACTATCCGAGCGCGTACGCGTCGGATGTCAGCCGCCGGTCGCGATGGATCCGTGGTGACTGGCAGATCGCGGTGTGGTTGCGCCGGCGCGTGCCGACGGCTGCCAAGCGCGCGCGCAACGTGATCTCGTTGCTGTCGCAGTGGAAGGTGTTCGACAACCTGCGGCGTAGCGTGCTCCCCATCGCACTGATGGCGCTGCTCGTGGTCGGCTGGCTCACGCCCGGCGGCGCATGGTTCGCGACGATCTCCGTCGGTGTCGTCATCGTGCTGCCGGGCCTCCTCGCCGCCGCGGCCGCACTCGCGCGCGGCTCGGTCGACCAGACGCGGAGGCCGCACACCGGCGAGATCGCGGTCGTGGTCGCGCGCCAGCTCGCGCGCGAGGCGTTCGGGCTCGCGTGCCTTCCGTATGACGCGTGGATCTCGCTGACGGCGATCCTTCGAACGCTCGGCCGGGTCCACGTCACGCGCAAGCGCCTGCTGCAGTGGCGGACCGCGAGCGACGCGCAACGCAGCAAGGCCGCGTCCCTCGCGGGCGTCTACGTCGAGATGTGGATCGCCCCGCTGAGCGCGATCGGCGCGACCGTGATGCTGTCCCTGCATGATCCGCATGCAGCGTTCGGCGCGGCGCCCATCCTCGCTGCGTGGTTGATCGCGCCGGCGCTCGCGTGGTGGCTCAGTCGTCCGATCGTACGCGAGGCGCCGCGGCTCTCGACCGAGGACCAGGCGTTCCTCCGCCAGGTTGCGCGCAAGACGTGGCGGTTCTTCGAGGTGATGGTCACCGCCAACGACAACTACCTCCCGCCCGACAACTTCCAGGAGGAGCCGCCGAATGGCGTGGCACGCCGGACCTCGCCCACGAACATCGGGCTCTCGCTCACGGCGAGCCTCGCAGCGTACGACTTCGGCTACATCGCGGCCGGCGAGCTGATCGCGCGCACGACGCGCACGCTCGCAACGCTCGACAAGATGCAGCGCTATCGCGGGCACTTCTACAACTGGTACGACACGGGCTCGCTCGAGCCGCTACGGCCGATGTACGTGTCGACCGTCGACAGCGGGAATCTTGCGGGGCATCTGCTGACGCTGGCTGCCGGCCTCGACGAGCTCGAGACGCTGCCCATCGTCGGTGCCACGACGTTCGACGGCTTGCGGGCGACGCTCGCCATCGTTGCCGAACACGCTTCCTCGCTCGACGTGACGCGTGCCGTCGAGAGGCTGTCAGCGCAGCTCGTCGCCCCCACGATGAAGCTCACCGCCGTCGAGGAGCGGCTCCACGCGGTCGCCGTGCTCGCCGACGACCTCGTGGTCGCCATCGTCGATGAGAGCGATGCGTCATGGTGGGCGACAGCGTTCGCCGCCCAATGTCGCGCGGCGGCACACGAGCTGGTCGAGCTCGCACCGTGGCTCGCGATCCCGGGTCTTCCCAGCCGGTTCGACGACGTTCGATCGCTGGCCCAGCTCGCGCGGCTCGAGGCGTCGCTGCTCGCCACCGATCCGAGCGAGCTGCGCGATGCCGTCGTCGTCGCAACCGAGCGCGCTACCGTCCGGATCGACCAGCTGCGCGGACTGGCGCTGCGCTGCCGCGAGCTCGCGGATCTCGACTACGAGTTCCTGTACGACCGGCAGCGCCAGCTGTTCGCGATCGGTTACAGCGTCAGCGATCACCGTCTCGACGCGAGCTACTACGATCTGCTTGCCTCCGAGGCGCGGCTCGCGAGCTTCATCGCGATCGCCCAGGGCAAGCTGTCGCAGGAGCACTGGTTCAGCCTCGGTCGGCTGCTGACCACCTCGCACGGCAAGCCTGCGCTGCTGTCGTGGAGCGGCTCGATGTTCGAGTACCTGATGCCGCTCCTGATCATGCCGTCCTACGAGCACACGCTGCTCGACGATACGTGCCGCGCTGTCGTGGCCCGGCAGATCGCGTACGGCCGCGAGCGTGGCGTGCCGTGGGGAGTGTCGGAGTCCGGGTACGACAAGACCGACGCGCACCTCAACTACCAGTACCGAGCGTTCGGCGTGCCCGGCCTCGGCTTCCAGCGCGGCCTCGCCGACGATCTGGTGATCGCGCCATACGCGAGTGCGATGGCGCTCGTCGTCGATCCCGAGGCAGCGTGCGCGAACCTCGAGCGGCTCGCGACCGATGGGCAGCTCGGTGCGTACGGGTTCTACGAAGCGATCGACTACACGCCCGCGCGCCTCGCGACCGGCAAGCGCAGCACAACGGTGCGCTCGTTCATGGCGCACCACCAGGGGATGTCGTTCCTCGCGCTCGCCTACGTGCTCCTCGATCGACCGATGCAGCGCCGCTTCACGGCTGATCGGTCGTTCCGCGCGACGGATCTGCTGCTCCAGGAGCGTGTCCCTCGAATGCTCGCGATCTATCCGCACCCCGCCGAAGTGTCGCGCACGCAGGAGGCGACGGTCGTCGCATCGAATGTGCTGCGCGTGTACACGACGCCGAACACGCCGCGCCCCGAGGTTCATCTCCTCTCGAACGGCCACTATCACGTCGCGGTCACCAACGCGGGTGGAGGCTACAGCCGGTGGCGCGACCTCTCGGTGACCCGCTGGCACGAGGACGCGACGCGCGATTGCTGGGGCACGTTCGGCTACCTCCGCGACGTGAAGAGCGGCGCGTTCTGGTCGATCGCACATCAACCAACGCTCGCGCGCGCGACTCGCTACGAGGCGATCTTCTCGCAGGGCCGGGCCGAGTTCCGTCGGCTCGATCGCGAGATCGAGACGCATGTCGAGATCGCGATCTCTCCCGAGGACGACATCGAGTTGCGGCGCGTTAGCCTGACGAATGCAAGCCGCGTGACTCGCACCATCGAGCTGACGAGCTTTGCGGAGATCGTGCTGACGGCAGCCTCGGCCGATGCTGCTCATCCTGCGTTCTCGAACCTGTTCGTGCAGACCGAGGTACTGCCCGCGCAGCAGGCGATCCTGTGCACGCGGCGACCGCGCTCGGGCGGCGAGAAGCCGCCATGGATGGTCCACCTGATGACCGTCCACGGCGCGACGGAAGGCGCCGCGTCGTTCGAGACCGCGCGGCCGCAGTTCATCGGTCGCGGGCGATCCGCCGCCGATCCGATCGCGATGTATCGCGACGACCTCTCGAACACCGAGGGCTCGGTCCTCGATCCGATCGTCGCGATCCGCAACCGCGTCGTGCTGGCCCCGGATGAGACGATCCGCATCCACTTCGTCACCGGTGTCGCCGAAACGCGCGAGGGTGCGCTGGCGCTGGTCGAGAAGTATCGTGACCGCAACATCTCCGATCGCGTGTTCGAGCTCGCGTGGACGCATGGCCAGGTGGTGCAACGTCGCCTCGAGTCGTCGAACGCGGACACGCAGCTCTACGAGCGCCTCGCGAGCCACGTCCTCTACGCGAACCCCACGCTGCGCGCGCCGAGGAGCCTGCTCGCGCGCAATCGCGGTGCGCAGTCTGCACTGTGGGCGTACGGCATCTCTGGCGATTGCCCGATCGTGCTGGTCCGGATCTCGGATCTCGCGCACATCGACCTCGTGCGGCACCTCGTCAAGGCGCACTCGTCGTGGCGCCTCAAGGGGCTCGCCGCAGACCTCGTGATCTGGAACGAGGATCCCTCCGGCTACCGTCAGGTCCTGCAGGACGAGATCATGACGATCATCGCCGGGGATTCAGTCGCCGAGGCCAGCGTCCTCGACAAGCCGGGCGGGATCTTCGTCCGTCGCACCGAGCAGTTCAGCGAGGACGACAAGATCCTGCTGCAGACCGTGGCGCGCGTGATCCTGGACGCGCGCGATGGATCCCTGGTGGAGCAGATGGAGCGCAAGCCGCGGATCGAACCACCACTTCCCGAGGCGGTGGTCCCCCGGCGTGCACCGGAAGCAGCGGAGGTGCTCGAGCGTGACGATCTCGTGGCGTTCAACGGGCTCGGCGGGTTCACGAGCGATGGCAAGGAGTATGTGATCACGACGACGCCGGGATCACGGACGCCGGCTCCGTGGAGCAACGTGCTCGCGAACCCGTACTTCGGCACCGTCGTCACCGAGAGTGGCAGTGGCTACACGTGGTGCGAGAACGCGCACAGCTACCGGCTGACGCCCTGGCACAACGATGCGGTGAGCGACGTGACCGGCGAGGCGCTGTACGTGCGCGACGACGAGACGGGCGAGTACTGGTCGCCGACGCCGCTCCCTGCCGTCGGTACAGGCGCGTACACGAGTCGCCACGGCTTCGGCTACAGCGTCTTCGAGCATGTTGCCGGCGGAATCTCGACGAAGTTGACGACGTATGTCGCCACCGATGCGCCGCTGAAGTTTCTCGTGCTCGAGATCCGCAACATGTCGGGCAGGCCGCGGAGACTGTCGGTCCTTAGCTACTTCGAGCTCGTTCTCGGTTCGCAGCGCGCAGCCAATGCGCCGCACGTGATCGTCGAGCTCGACCTCAAGACATCAGGCCTGCTCGCCCGCAACTCGTACAACGCGGAGCTCGCGCACCGGGTCGCGTTCCTCGACTGCAGCGAGGAACACCGCTCGTTCACGGGAGATCGCCTCGAGTTCCTCGGCCGCAACGGCAGCGCTGCGCACCCCGCGTGCATGGCGAAGCCTCGCCTGTCGGGACGCGTCGGTGCGGGACTCGATCCGTGCCTCGCGATGCAGACGTCGTTCGAGCTCGCGGATGGCCAGGAGCGCGAGATCGCGTTCACGTTCGGCTCGGGTCGCGATCTCGGTGACGCGCGCCATCTCGTCGCTCGCTTCCGTGGCACCGGTGCCGCGCGGACCGCCCTCGAGAGTGTGTGGGCCTACTGGAACAAGACGCTCGGCACGGTCCACGTCCAGACGCCCGATCCCACGCTCGACTTCCTCGCGAACGGTTGGCTCCTCTACCAGGTGATCGCCTCACGCATGTGGGGTCGCAGCGGCTTCTATCAGTCCGGCGGGGCGTTCGGCTACCGCGACCAACTTCAGGACTCGCTCGCGCTCGTTCACGCGGAGCCAGCGCTGCTCCGCGAGCAGATCAAGATCGTTGCATCGCGGCAGTTCCCCGAGGGAGACGTCCAGCACTGGTGGCACCCGCCTCTCGGTCGCGGCGTGCGCACGCGGATCTCCGATGACTATCTGTTCCTGCCGTACGCGGTGTGTCGCTATGTCGCGGCGCTCGGCGACACCGGAATCCTCGACGAGAAGCTCGCGTTCCTGGAGGGCCGCGCGGTTCGCGCTGACGAGGATAGCTACTACGATCTCCCGGGCCGGTCGGACGAGAGTGCGACGGTCTACGAGCATTGCCGGCGCGCGATCAAGCACGGGCTGAGGTTTGGCGAGCACGGCCTGCCGCTGATGGGGACCGGCGACTGGAACGACGGCATGAACCTCGTCGGCGATCACGGGAAGGGCGAGAGTGTCTGGCTCGCGTTCTTCCTCTACGACGTCCTGATCAAGTTCGGGGCGCTCGCTGCTTCCTGCGCGGATGCGTCGTTCGCCGCGCTGTGCGAGACCGAGGCGGTGAAGCTGCGTGCCAATATCGAGGAGCATGCGTGGGACGGTGCGTGGTACAGGCGCGCCTACTTCGATGACGGCACGCCGCTCGGCTCCGCACAGAGCCCCGAGTGCCAGATCGATTCACTGCCGCAGAGCTGGGCGATCCTCTCGGGTGCGGCGGATCCCGATCGCGCGCGGCAGGGTCTCGCCGCCGTCGACGCGCGGCTCGTTCGCCGCGATCTCGGTCTGATCCAGCTGTTCGATCCTCCGTTCGCGAGCTCCGTGCTCGAGCCCGGCTACATCAAGGGCTACGTCCCAGGTGTTCGCGAGAACGGCGGTCAGTACACGCACGCGGCGGTGTGGGCCGCAATGGCGTTCGCGGCGGCGGGCGATCGCGAGCGCGCGTGGGAGCTGTTCGGCCTCATCAACCCGATCCATCATGGTGACACCGCGGCGGCGATCGCGACCTACAAGGTCGAGCCGTACGTGGTCGCAGCGGACGTCTACACGAACCCGCAGCACGCGGGACGCGGGGGCTGGACCTGGTACACGGGCTCGGCGGCGTGGATGTACCAGCTCATCACCGAGTCCCTGCTGGGGATCCGGCTCGTGGTCGACCAGCTCCATGTGACGCCGATGGTGCCAGCCAGCTGGCCCGGCTTCTCCGTCCACTACCGTCACCGCGACACCGTCTATCACATCGAGGTCAAGAACCTCGGCGGTGATGGGCGCACGGTCCGCCGGGTGATCTGCGACGGTGTCGAGCAGGCTGCCCTCACGATCCCACTGCGTGACGATCGCCAGGTCCACCGTGCCGAGATCGAGGTAGGGAATTCGTGAAGGGACGCGACCGGTGATACGGTTCGCGCGATGTCGACGGCGTTCCTGATCCTCCTCGCCCTCGGGGTGACGTGGTGGCTGCTCACGCGGGTGCGTGTGACGCCGGTGCCGGTTGCGATGGTCGCGCAGCGGATCCACTTCCCGGATGGCGGCGTGCGGCTCGGCGATGTCGAGGGGTCGCTCGCGAAGCTGCGGAATCCGGAGGAGATCGTGATCCCGTTCGAGAACGCGATCCTCGTGGTCTCGTTCCCGCTGACGACGTCGGCGTCGATCGCGATCAGCGCCTCGTTCGCCGTCGGGTTCACGCGGGCCGAGCTCGTCCGCGCGGCGTGCGAGGAGTACGCGAACGTCTACGAAGCAGAGGAGGCCACGGCGACGACGAAGACCGTGCCACTCGACGAGCGGACCACGCTCAAGAACCGCAACCGCACCGACGGCGTGTACGGGATCTACGGTCATGATCTCGATACGCTCGTGCTGACCGCGATGCGGTGGACACGTGAGACCGACGGCACCGTGAAGATCGAGCTGCACGTCGAGAGTTGATCTCGCAGGGATCCCGGCCCCTCCACTTTGGGTACCATCACCGGGTGACGCAGGAGGAGGCGTTGGGGGCGATCCAGCGGGCGGCGAGGGGCGTCGCTCCGGCGGAGCTGTTCGCCGCGGCGGTCAAGGACGGCGTCACGCTGCCGGGCAAGCGCTTCGGTGCTGCACCTCTCGCGGAGGTCTACGCCGACGGTGACGCGCTGCTCGCCGCCGTCACGCGGGGTGAGCATCCAGCCGTCGGCGCGGCGATGCGCGGGCTCGCGCGGATCGATGGCGAGGGCGTCCTCGGTCCGGCCCTCGCGCTGGCGACCGAGGGGAAGGGAGAGCTCCGCCGATCGGCGACCTATGCACTCGCGCGCAGCCAGAGCACCGAGGCCCTCGAGCTGCTCCTCGTGGCGCTCGAGCCCGGGGCGACGGTCCCGCGCACCGCACTCGAACGCTCGATCCATCCCGGCGCGACGGAGCGGATCCGCGCGATCCTCGTCGAGACAGGCGTCACGATGTTCGCGGTCCGGCCGCGGCCCGATCTCGCGCAGTGGCGCACCCTGTCACCTGACGAGAAACAGGCGCTGAGCGCGATGCAGCCTGCGGGGGCCCCGACCAGCGAGCTGCAGCGTGCGCAGAATGCGATCAGCGTCCTCGGTGCTCGCGGCGATCAAGGCTCGCTCGAGCTGATCCTGCGAATCTTCGACTCGCACCCCGACGATCGGCTCCGCCTCCGCTGCGCCCATGCGCTTGCAGCGATCGAGGACTCTCGCGCGTGGACCGCGCTCGATCGGCGGTGGGCTGATCCCGACTCGTCGATCTCGACGATCGCAGTGCGCGCGGGCGTGATGCGCGACATCACGAGCGCCTGGGCGCGGTTCTCGATCCACATCGACGCGGCCACGCGCAGGACGGGATCGCCGGTCGACGCCGCGATCGTCGCGACGTTGTTCTACGTCCTCCACGGGGGCGTTCATCCGCGCAAGTTTCCACATGGTGGCGATCCCCTGGCGATCGAGCCGCGGTTCGTCGAGCTCGCGGTCAAGCTGCGTCACGACGAGCAGGTCGGCGAGGCCGCGCGCATGTTGCTCGAGGTCCTGCCGCGCGAGCAGATCGTCGCGTGGATCGCGAAGCATCCGCGGATCCACGCACCGCGGATTCCGGTGCCGAGGCCCGCGGTCATGGACTTCCTCGCGCGCTACGAGCGCGGCGAGCACGCGGCATGGGACGAGCTGTGTATGCACGCCGATGCGATCGCGCAGCACCGAGATCTCGCACTCGAGGCGGCCGCGGTCGCCGAGGCCCTGATGCGCCGCGTGCGCGACAACGCGGATGCCGTGCGCTCCACGCTGCGCGGCGCCGGCGCCATGGTCGCGGACGAAGAGGAGCCCGCCTCCGACGAGGATCTCGAGCGTCTACTCGGGATCGTCGGCCCACTGCCGCTCGCGCTCGACGCGTTCTGGCGCGTCTGCGGCTCGATCTCCCTCGTCCCTGGTGGTGCGAGTCGCTACGACTATGGCGGCTGTTCCCTCGAGGGCGAGGGCATCTCGCTGCTCGCGCTCGATCCCCTCGAGGTCTGCGGACCTGATGTCGGCTGGATCATCGGCGACTACGAGACGCGAGTCGCCGAGTCGCACCAGGAGATCGTCGGAGGCTTGTGGCTCGACTTCGCACCGGACTTCCTCCACAAGCAAAATATCAGCGGCGGTCCGGCGTACTCGATCGAGCTACCGCAGCGCACGCTGCGCGGCACCGTCGACCCCGATGTGATGTTCGAGCCGCACCGCACGACGTTCGTCGGCTATCTGCGCGCCGCGTTCATGTGGGGCGGATTCCCGTTGCTCGCCGTGGCGGATCAGCCTCTCGCCGAGATCGGGCTCAACGAGCGGCTCGCGTTCAGGAACGTGAAGGGGCCATGGGGGCCGGCGGCGGAGCGACTGCGGGCGAAGCTGTGTCGCGATCTGATCTCGTTCTAGAAATCGCGGCTTACAAGATCGTTCTTGACGCGCGCGATCGAATCCCTTAGATGTGGTCGCCTCGTCGGGCGCTCACGCGCTCAGGCCAAACCGGCGCTGGTGCCCGGGCTCGGTCGACCAGGCAAGGTCGTTACCGGGGTCCGTTCGTAGAGTCCCTGCCAGGACTCGATCCAGCGTTCCGGGGGCGAAATTGGCGCCTGAACGGGACCGGGAATTAAAGGTTCGACTCCTTTCCCTCCGACTCAATTACCGGAGGGTGGCGGAACGGTAAACGCATTGGGCATGCTCATCCCAACATCCCAGCGGTCTCGCAACCCGCAAAAAACCTGAGCAGATCGTCGTCGGTGCTCGCCCGGAAGGGGGAAACCCCGACCACGCATCGTCGAGCTCGCTTCGATCACGACCACGTAGGCTCGTTCGCCAGCGCCCCGCACTCCGCGACGGCGTCCGCGTTCGCGCGCACGTGACTCCGGTCGAGGCGCACCTCGATGCTGCGGAGCCCCGCGCAACCGCTCGCTCGCACACCAGCAGGTGAGCCACGGCGCGTTGGTGGCCACCGACGGCGATCACCTTTTGCTTTCAACCCAAACAGGGAGAATTGACATGTTCCAGCACATCCACCTCCGCATGAACGAGCGCGCGGTCCTTGTCCGCGACGGTAAGCCCGACCGCGCACTGGGCCCGGGTCGCTACACGCTGTGGAAGCGCTACGAGGTGACGCGGTGGAACACCGACGACGTCACGTTCACCGCGCCCGCCCTCGTTCTCAACCTCCTCCCGGTCGACTGGTACGAGACCGTCCACCTCGCCGCGGGTCACTACGGCATCGTCCTGCGCGACGAGCGCGCGGTCGCATTCCTGCGCCCGGGTGTTCATCGCGTGTGGAAGGTCGAGGCGAACGTCGCTCTGCGCGTGTTCGTCGAGACCGACGCACTGCCCGAGATCACGGACGAGCTGCGCAAGGTCATCCCGTCGGACGAGCTGCTCGAGGCACACCTGGAGCTGAACCAGCGCGCAGTCCTCCTGCGCGATGGCAAGCCCGAGCGCGTGCTCGTGGCGGGTCATCACGCGTTCTGGGGCAAGCACAACAAGCTCGCGATCTGGAACATCGACGATGTCGTGTTCCTGGCGCAGGCCGATGTCCTCGCGATGCTGCCGGGTACGTGGTACGCGACGCTGCAGCTGGGCATCACTCAGCGTGCGGTCGTGTTCCGCGACGAGAAGCCGCTCAAGTTCCTGCGCCCGGGTGTTCATCGCATCTGGACCGTCAACCCCAACGTTGCGGTGCAGACGTACGACGTCACCGGTCCCGCACCGGAGCTCACCGACGAGCTTCGCGCGGTGATCCCGGCGGCCGAGATCGTCGAGGCACAGGTGCGCCAGTTCGAGCGTGGTCTCGAGTACGTGCAGGGTCGGTTCGTGGGCATCCTCGAGCCGGGCCGCTACGTGTTCTGGAACCACCCGGCGGCGCGCGTCGCCGTGCAGGTGCTCGACACGCGCGTGCAGCAGCTGAAGATCGAGGGCCAGGAGCTCATGACGCGTGACAAGGTCACGCTGCGCCTGACGCTCACGGCAGAGTACGCACCGGCCGATGCGCCCGCGACCGTTCACGCGGTCGCGGACGTCAAGGAGGCGCTGTACCTCGCAGTTCAGCTCGCGGCACGCGAGTACATCGCGGGCATCACGCTCGACGAGCTCCTCGAGGGTCGTGACACGCTCACGAAGTACCTCGAGGCGCAGGTCATCCCGCGCGCCGAGACGTTCGGTGTGCGTGTCCACCGCGTTGGCGTGAAGGACGTGATCCTGCCGGGCGAGATGAAGACGCTGCTCAACAAGGTGATCGAGGCCGAGAAGGCGGCTGCCGCGAACGTGATCCTCCGCCGGGAGGACGCGGCCGCGACGCGCAACATGGCCAACACCGCCAAGGTGATCGCGGAGAACCCGGTACTGATGCGCCTGAAGGAGCTCGAGACCATGCGTGACATCGCCGAGAAGATCGACGAGATCAAGCTGGTCATGGGCGTCGACGGCATGAAGCACCTCCTGCCGTTCGCCAACGGCACGACCAACACCCAGTAACGGACAGGCGAGTCCACAACCCTGATGGCCGATGCAGCAATGCGTCGGCCATTGGCATTTCAGGCCCTGCCCAATCGGGCGACTCGCCGCCCTCCGAAGGAGCCTTAGCTTGGGGGCATGGTCGGCTGGCTCCAGGCGCGTCGCAGAAGGCGGTATCTCGCGCAACCCGTCCCCCCGGAGTGGGACCGCTTCATCGACGACAACGTCGTCCTTGCGCGCGGCCTGGAGCCAGCCGACCGCCGCCACCTGCTCGAGCTGGTGCAGATCTTCATCGAGGAGAAGCACTGGGAGGGTTGCGGTGGTCTCGAGCTGACCGAGGAGATGCAGGTGACGATCGCTGCTCAGGCGTGCCTGCTCGCGCTCGGCCGCGACGACACCCTCTACACCGACGTCGCCTCGATCCTCGTCTACCCCTCGACGCTGATCACACCGCCGCGTCCGCTCTCGTTCTTCGAGCAGCCGAAGACGCCCGTCGGTCACGGTGCGACCGTGATCGGAGAGGCGATGCTCGGTGGACCTGTCGTGCTGGCGTGGGACTCGGTGCTGGCTGGTGGCCGCGGCGAGATTCCCGGCAACGTCGTGCTCCACGAGTTTGCGCACAAGCTCGACATGGAGACCGGGCGTGTCGACGGCACGCCACTGCTGAAGACGCGGGCCGAGCGTGCACGCTGGGCGCGGGTCTGCACCGCCGCGTACAACCGGCACCGCGCGATGGTCGACGCCGCATGGCCCACGATGATGGACGCCTACGGTGCGACCAACGAGGCCGAGTTCTTCGCCGTCGCGACCGAGACGTACTTCACGCGGCCGGCGGAGCTGCAGTGGGAGCACCCCGAGGTGTTCGCGGTGCTGGCCGACTTCTACGGGCGCTAGCTCTTCTAGCCGACCAGCAACCGATCGCGCTCGATCTCGAGGTCCGCGATTCCCACCGCACGTTGAGTCTGCCGCTTCCGGAGCGCGCCAAGCAGTTCGCCGACGCGCTTCAAGAGGTCGCTGACGTTATCGAACGTCGGCGTGAAGTCCGATGTATGGACTCCCAAGATCAGGCGCAGCCCGAGTCGAGGCTCGGCCACGAGCTTGTCAGGCGCGACCAGCTCGAGCTGAACGTCGGCGAGCTCACGCTGAAACACCTGGAGCTGGGCCTGGGCGGTCCCGGCGAGGTCCCGGACGGCGCCCATCTTCGCCATGGCGATCATGTCGACGCCCATGCTGCGGCTATCCGCCAGCTGCTGCGCCGCCATGATGTTCCCGATCATCGTGCTGAGCGACTCGAGTAGGAGATCGCCGGCCGAGATCGCCTCGGAGATCTCGCGCTGCTCTCCGTGCATCTCGCCGAGCTGTTCAGCGATCGCTCCGAGCTCCCGACCTGCCGGAGTGTCGACGAGCGTCGCCTGCTTGGCCGCCCGCGCCTGAACGAGCTCGTCCGCGGCTCCGGCAAGCTCATCGCGTCGTTGCGTGAGGCGTGCGACCTGAGCGCGAAGCTCGTCACACGAGGTCTGCGCCTCGTGCAGGCTGGCCTCGGCCAGCGCTGCTTCCTGCTCCTCCTTCGAGAGCCGAGCGGCAGCGTCCCCGAACACACCCTTGAGCTTTGCCCAGGTCCCCGATGCGCGCTGCACATCTAGCTGCTCTTGCACGAGCTCCGCGGCAAGTTGTTGCGCGCGAACCGTCTCGCGGGCCAGATCGCCGGCGAGCTCCACGCACATCTTGGCCACGTGGGCATGCTCGCGGACCGCTGCCTGGGCTGCCTGCAGTCGCTCGTCGAGAGAATCACGCCGATACACGCGGACGACTGTACTACGGAGTCGCGCAACCTTCGCGCGGGGGACCCGCAGGGTGCTACACCCCAGCTCGCGCGCACGTATGGATGAGATCGATCAGGAGCTCGCATCGCTCGGCGCTATCGTCGTCGAGAAGCGTGTGCTGCGTCGGATCATCAAGCAGCACCGCGTGATCCGCGGACTCGGGTTGCAGGTACCGCACGAGGACTGCTACGTGATTCCGAGCGACCACGTCGCGAGCCTGATCGAGAGCGACGAGGTGGAGGTGCCGCTCGAGTCGCTACCCGCGCGGGTGAGCATCGTCCACGGTGATCGCGCGCGGCTCGCGACCGGCGACCGCCTCGAGATGTCACGGCTGTGGCGCCTGCTGTTTCACGCACGTGTCCACCACGTCCTCGACGAGCGGATCGCCGCGAACGAGCTTCCCGTCGCGACGATCCGTCAGCGTGTCCATCGCATCGGGCAGACCGAGTTCGACGAGATTCGATCGGTCCTCGTCCAGGAGGATCTGTTGCTGCCGCCGGTCGATCCGACCAGCACGTACGTGGAGTTCGCGGCGCTGTACCTCGAGCTGCGCTACTTCGCCCCCGACGTGCTGACGCGCACGTTCCCCGCGGTGTTCGACCTGCGCACGATCGACGCCACGCTCGCGCTCGATCTTGATGCGCCCGCGTTGTTGGCAGCCACCCGACCTCCCCGCGCCCCGGAGCAGCCCGTGATCGGCGCCGGCGACGACGCCCCGATCATCGCCGCACAGTCCGAGATCATCGTCCCCACCGCTCGTACCCCGGCGATCAACGCCCGCAAGAAGCGAAACCACGCGCGGGCAGCGATCCTGTTCGCCCGCGCAGGTGATCGAGCGAGCGCGACCGAGGAGCTCTCCGAGCTGAGCGCCAAGCTGGCGCGCGTCTTCGGGGTGTCACCGGTGGGTTGGACCGAGGCGTTGTTGCCGGTGGCGGTGTTCGCGGCGAACCAACGGTCTCTCCGGTTCAGCCCCGCGGCGCGGCTCCTCTACGACCTGCAAGCAGCCGGCATGGTGACGGCCGACGACGTCAAGGTGGTGGACGTGTTCGGCTGGGCGCTGTCGCGCGGCAAGCGACCGATCGTGCGCTCCCTGCCTGCGACCTGCGAGGTCCGGATCGCGAAGCATGTCCGCGCGGCGGCGGCGAAGATCGCGGCGTGCGAGCTCGCCACGCCCGAGCAGCGGGCGGGGTTGTCGAACGTGGTCCACGAGATCGTCGCGCTCGCGCACGATCACCTGCGTCGCGCGCTGCGGCCGAAGATCGAGGCCGCCCTTGACGACGTCGGCCTGCACCCGCACAGCCTGCCCGAGCGCGTCGGCGAGAAGACACTGGTCGACGAGTTACTCGATCGGGCGGTCGGGATCGGCCGGCTGACGCTTGGCGACTTGCGCGATGTCTTGTCGCGCAATGACTTGAAGCTGCCAGATCTCGAGCTCGCGGATCTGCGCCACGGCGATCAGCTGCTGCGTGCCGACGACATGTTGTCGAGATCGCTGGACGGTGTGTACCGGCGCGGCGAGAGCTACATGCGCGCGCTGCAGAAGCTGTCGTCGGTGTTGTTCGGCACGCCGATCGGACGCTACCTCACGCTGTATCTGATGCTGCCGCTGCTCGGCTCGTTCGCGGTCTTCGAAGGGCTACAGCACATGGTCGGCCCGTTGTGGCACAAGCTGTTTGGCGTCGTGCCGCAGATCGCGACGACCACCTCGTTGCTCGGCGGCGGCGCTTTCTTGTTCTTGTTGTTGCACGTGGCGCTGTTCCGCCGCGCGATGTACCTCGCGACGCGCGGCGTGTGGCGGGTGGTGCGGCTCGTGCTGTTCGACCTTCCGCTCGCCCTGTTACGGCAACCCGCGGTGCAGTGGCTGCTCGCGAGCCGGTTCGTGCGTTGGGTCGTCAAGCCAGCGCTGCCCGCGCTGATCGTCTTGCTCTCGACCGCCAGCGTGGTCGAGCCGCTGCGCTGGGGGATCGTGGGCGCGGTGTTCGGCGTCGGCGCGGTCGCGCTGAACTCGCGCTACGGCCGTCGCGCCGAGGAGATCGGACTCGATTGGCTCGTGCGATCGAGCCGGCAGGTCAGCAGCCGCGTCGTGCCCGGGCTGGTGAAGTACGTGCTCGAGCTGTTCGCGCGGCTGGTCGAGTCCCTCGATCGATTCCTGTACCGCGTCGACGAGTGGCTACGGTTTCGTACCGGCCAGTCGTCTCTCAAGCTCGTATTCAAGGGCGTGTTCGGAACGCTGTGGTTCGTCATCACATACGTCGTGCGTCTGTACGTCAATCTGTTCGTCGAGCCGACGACCAATCCGATCAAGCATTTCCCCGTGGTGACCGTAGCGGCGAAGATCATGCTGCCGTTCATCCCGGCGATCCTCGACGGCCTCACCGGTCCCGCGTCGGTGTTGCTCGGGCCGCAGCTCGGCGCTGGGTTCGCTGCGTTCACCGTGCTCGTGTTACCGGGGATCGCCGGATTCCTGGTCTGGGAGCTCAAGGAGAACTGGAATCTGTACCGGCGCGCCCGCTCGAAGATCCTGCGCCCGATCGCGATCGGCCACCACGGCGAGAGCATGGCGCGCTACCTGCGCCCCGGGTTTCACTCGGGCACGATCCCGAAGCTGTTCACCAAGCTTCGCCGGGCCGCGTGGCGTCGGGATGCGAGCGCTGTCAGCCGAGCGACCGAAGGCCTCCATCGCATCGAAGAGTCTGTGTTCACGTTCGTCGAGCGACAGCTCGTCTCGATGCTGAACGAGAGCGGCGGCTTCCGCGCCGCGGATGTCGCGATCAGGCGCGTCGAGATCGGATCGAATCGGATCCGGATGGAGCTCGTGTGTCCGAGCGTGTCGCTCGAGACGACGATCATCGGATTCGATCTTCAGTCGGGTTGGCTGGTGGCCAACCTCCACACGCTCGGGTGGGTCGGGCACTTGCCGGCAGACCAGCGCCAGATGTTCGAGGTCGCGCTCGCAGGCTTCTACGCGCTGTCTGCGATCGACATCGTGCGCGAGCAACTCGAGGCAGCGCTGGTCGGCACGCCCGGCGAGCCGGCACCGCCGTACGACATTGCCGATGAAGGCGTCGTCGTGTGGCCCGGCGATGGCTTCAAGACGCAGGTCGTCTACAACCTCCACTCGTCCAGCGCGGCCCCGACCGTTCGTGGTGCGACGTATCACGGACCGGTGATCGACCTCGCGAAACGTCATGCGCTGTTCGGGCGGGTGCACGTGTACTGGGCGACGTGGTCATCGACATGGCTGCAGATCGCTCGTGGCGAGGCACCGCGTCCTGTCATCGGGGGGCCGAGCCTGATACCGACGTCGCCCGCATCACGTCGGTAGCTGCGGTTCATAGGTGATCACGTAACGGCGCACTCCGACGACGCGCAGGCCGGCGCGGAGCCGGCCGGTCTACGGTCGCGCTTCGGGTTGGCACGGCGGGCGTTCGCGAGCAGGAACGCAATGCCGTCGCGAAATGCGGCGGCGATGCTGACGCAGCCGCTCAGGGCCGCCCCGATCTCGTCGATGATGTGGCCCGAACATATGGCCACGCGACGGGTGGACATCGGCTTGCCACCGACGAGCTGAGCGGCGTGGGCCAGTCGGCAGGAACTGTCGCTCGGCATGGCGGCACAACGGATCCGTGGTCGGTGTTGCCGATCGCGATCGCGCGAGCAACGTCTGCCACGTCTGCCCTCCGTGTCCGGATCCCGGACAGTACCCAGTCGATTCCTTGATCGTTCGGTCGATTCGGTCGATTTCCCTTGACGCTTATCCGGCCAGTTTCGAAGCGAGGGCTCGCATGGCCGCGCATGGGTTCCGTGCGCGCGTGGCCGGCCGTGCCCGCGCGACACGCGGCGCTCGAAGGGAGGCGGACCGGCCTCGTCTGGAAACGCCGCCCCTGGGCTGCCTGGCGCGTCGTGCGAGGCGTCGAAATCGTCGAGTACAAAAGAGTCATGATGCTCGCGTCGTTGTC
>JANOPP010000475.1:0-3904 GCA_031421915.1 Myxococcales bacterium
GCTTGGACCTCGGAGCCCTTCGCCCCTACCCTGCGCGCCGCGTCGACGATCGCGCACGCGAGCTCGTACCGCGACACCGGCCCGGCGTTCGCGACGTGGAAGATGCGACTGGATCGATCGGGTCTGCCCCCCAGTTCGAACAGACCGTCAGCGAGGTCGTCGGCCCAGGTCGGCGTGCCGTGTTGATCCGCGACGACACGCAGCGGCTCCCCGCTTCGCGCGGCGCGCAGGATCGCGTTCGTGAACCCTTGTCCGTCGCGCGCGAACAGCCACGACGTGCGCACGACCGTGCCGCCCGCGGCGAGCACCGCGTCCTCGCCGGCCAGCTTGCTCGCACCGTACACGTTGATCGGGTCGCGCTCGTCGTCCTCACGGTACGGCGCGCTCGCGGTTCCCGCGAACACGAAGTCGGTCGACAGCGCCAGCACGGGGATGCCACGGGCCGCACACGCCTGCGCGACGTGCCCTGCGCCGCGCCCGTTGACCGCGAACGCGAGCTCGCGCTCTGCCTCGGCACGATCGACATTCGTCATCGCTGCCGCATGGATCACGAGCGCCGGGCCGTGTTCGTCGAGAGCGCGCGCGATGCTTCCCTCGTCGCAAATGTCGAGCTCGGCACGCCCGAGCGCGACCACCTCGTGACCGGCGACCGCACCGCGCCGCACGAGCTTACGGCCGAGCAGACCGCGACCACCCGTGACGACGATCTTCACGGCGGCAGCTCAGCGTCGCGCAGCCGTGGGGCCTCTCGATCGCGTTCGGACTTCACGAGGTCACCGACCGCCGGCCACGCGATCGAGCGCGCGGCGCACGAGGTCCGGCGGAACCGTCACCTTCGGAATCTTCTTCTGTCCCGCGAACCAGGTCCGCGGATCGACGTCCAGCCCGAGGCCGTGCATGTAGTTGTAGAGTGCCTTGCGCAGGCCGGGCGCGAACGCGTCGTGATCGCAGCCGGTCGGATCGACGAACGCGACCTCGTTCTTCGCGAACGTGACCTTCGGTGCGCGGCTCAGCTTGATCCCGAACAGCGCGGGCTGCTTGCCGATCGGGCTGTGCGCCGTCGCGGCGAACCGGTGCCAGAACGCCGACTGGATGCAGCCCTCGGCGAACAACTGGCGCACGCGCTCCAGCGAGTCGACCGTGTCCTGTGCGGTCTCGGTCGGGAACCCGTACATGAGATACGCGTGGACCATTACGCCAGCATCGGTGAACGCCCGCGTGACGCGCGCGACCTGCTCGACAGTGACGCCCTTCTTCATCAGCTCGAGCAGCCGATCGGAGGCGACCTCCAGACCACCGCTGATCGCGACACACCCGGACCGCGCGAGCAGCTCGCATAGCTCGGGCGTGAACGCCTTCTCGAACCGGACGTTCCCCCACCACGTGATCACCACGTTGCGCTCGATCAGCGTCTCGGCGAGCGCTCGCAGCGCCGCGGGTGGCGCCGCCTCGTCGACAAAGTGGAAGCCCGACTGCCCGGTCTCCGCGATCATCGCCTCGATCCGATCGACGAGCAGCTCCGCGGGGGCGCGGTCGTAGCGCGCGATGTAGTCGAGCGTGACATCGCAGAAGGTGCACTGCTTCCAGTAGCAACCGTGGGCGATCGTCAGCTTGTTCCACCGCCCGTCGGACCACAGCCGATGCATCGGATTCAGCATCTCGAACAGCGACAGGTACCGATCGAGCGGGAGCCCCACGTACGTCGGCGTTCCGGCCTCGCGGAGCGGCACGTCGTGGATGGCAGGATCCGTGACGAGCCGGACCACGCCGCGCTCGCGGCGAAACGTCCGCAGGAGCGGCTTCTTCGGATCCTTCAAGTGCTCGAGGAGCGCGATCATCGGCGCCTCGCCGTCGTCGAGCGTGATGAAGTCGACGTAGTCGAATACGCGAGGCTCCGTGAGCTCGCGCAGCTCCGTGTTCACGTAGCCGCCGCCCAGGAGAATCCGCGTCTTCGGCGCGACCGCCTTGATCGCGCGCGCGATCCGGAACGCGCCGTAGATGTTGCCGGGAAACGGCGCCGTCAGTCCGACCACGTCGGGCCGGTGGGTGGCGACCAGCTCGCGCGCCAGCTCGTCGAGCATGTCGTCGATCAGCGTCGGACTGCCCTCGAGGGCGGTGCGCAGCGGCTCGAACGACGCCGCGCTCGACGCGAGGCGCTCGCCGTAGCGCGCGAGCTCGAACTCGGGATCGATGCCCTCGCGGATCACGTCCGCGAGATCATCGATGTACAGGCTCGCGAGGTGCTTCGCCCGATCCGAGGTACCGAGACCACCGAACGCCCACGCCAGCGGATCATCATCCTGGGCACCGGGCCCGTCGTCGATCGCGCCGAACCGGGGTCCCTCGGGGAGCACGTCGCGCCCGACGATCCGCAGCGCGAACCCGGGATCGCGGCCCTGGAGGAACCGCACCACGGACTCGACGGTGGTGATGTAGCGATCCGCCTGCGCGGTGAAGCTCGCGACGGCGGGATGGGCGTTCTTGCGGCGCTTGCCACCGAGGGCGGCTTTCACCCGCACCAGGCCCGCCCGGCTGAACACGCGGAGGAACAGCTCGATCGCCGCATCGGCCTGGACGACCTCGACCCCGAGCCGGGTCTCGTGCTGGCGCAGAAAGCCGGTCAGGTACGCCGTCGCAGGGTACGGCGTATTGAGCTGAGTCATCGGTGGCGTGACGAGGAGCAGGCGCAAGCATGAGCAAGGTAGCGCACCCTGGGGTAGGTTCGACTCCCGACGTGCGCCTCAACAAGTACCTGAGCGAGAGTGGCGCCTGTTCACGGCGCGAAGCCGATACCTTCATCGAAGAGGGACGCGTCACCATCAACGGTGTGCCCGCGACCCTGGGGACCCAGGTCAACGAGGGCGACGAGGTCAAGCTCGACGGGGACGTCGTCGGCACCGCCCGGAAGAAGGTCAAGCCGATCTACATCGCACTCAACAAGCCTGTCGGCATCACGTGCACGACCGAGCGCCACGTCGACGGCAACATCGTCGACTTCGTGGATCACGAAGAACGAGTGTTCCCGATCGGCCGCCTCGACAAGGACTCCGAGGGCTTGATCCTCCTGACCAACGACGGCGACATCGTCAACGAGGTGCTGCGCGCCGAGCATCAGCACGAGAAGGAGTACGTCGTCGCGGTCGATCGCAACGTGACGCCGGAGTTCCTGACGGGAATGGCGTCGGGCGTGCGCCTCTCCGACGCAACGACGAAGCGCTGCAAGGTCGAGAAGCTCGGTGCCCGCGTCTTCAAGATCACCCTGACCCAGGGCCTCAATCGCCAGATCCGGCGCATGTGCGAAGCGCTCGGCTTCACCGTCGAGGCCCTGCAGCGCGTGCGGATCATGCACATCCAGCTCGGCGGCCTCGCCGTCGGGCGCTGGCGCAACCTGACGGATCAGGAGGTCGCGCGGCTCCTCCCGCCGCCTGGTGCCGCACGACCGAACAAGCCGCAGCCGCAGCAGGCGAAGCAGCAGCACAAGCCGCAACCGAATCAGCAGCGCCCCGGTCAGCCGCAGCGCCCCGGTCAGCCGCAGCGCCCGGGTCAGCCACAGCGCCCCGGTCAGCCGCAGCGCCCGGGTCAAGAGCGATCCGGATCGCCAGGTCGCAGCGGACCTCCCGGTCGCGGCGGACCGCCCGGTCGCAGTGGACCTCCGGGTCGCGGCGGCGGACCGTCACGCGGGCACGGGCAGCGGCGCGGTCGCGGCTGACACGCTCGCCGTGACTGGTTGCTGCGGCGAGGGCGCATCTGATCGCCGACGAGCAGCGCGGTGTGTTGGTGTGCGAGCGCAGGTGACGTGGGTGCACTCGCAGCGAGCAGACCGCGCACGTACGTGAGGTACGTGTGCATCCGTAGCTTCTCGCTGTCGCTGGCCTCGGGCTCGCGGCCAAACGCGGCGAAGCTG
>JANOPP010000476.1:0-4490 GCA_031421915.1 Myxococcales bacterium
GCGGCGCGGCCCCGGTGGCCTCAGTGCGGTGAAGGACTCCTCAAGCGATCGCGGCGGCGAGGTGGCGCGCGATGAGCGGGTGGATGTGGAGGCGCGGCTTGTAGGTTGCGAGCAGGCCGGCCACCGTTGCGAGGACGCGGCCGAGGAGGACGAACGATCGCGGGATGGTCAGGCCGCCGAGCTGCTTGGCTTGCGCGATCTGCTGGGCGAACGCGGCCTCCCAGTCGAGCTCGGCGACGGAGCTGCCCGGGCGCAGCGCTCCGATCAGGGACTCGGTGACGAGCACGAGCTGCTCCGGTGCATCGGCCGAGAAGCCGAGCGCCGCGAGCTCCTTGCCGGCCGCGGTGTGGTTCGCCCCGGCGATCGCGATGACGAGGCGCGCGTAGGCGCCGCGCTCGGCGCGATCGAGCGAGAGCGTGCAGCCGAAGTCGAGGAGCGCGAGCTTGCCGTCGGGCGTGACCAGGAAGTTGCCGGGGTGCGGGTCGGCGTGGACGTGGCCGCGGACGAGGATCTGCGCCGCGACCTCGGAGACGAGCTCGCCGAGCAGGCGATCGCGCTCGTCGGCGGACGCATTCTCGAGCCACGTGGTGAGGCGCGTGCCTTCGATCTTGGTCATCGTCAGCACGCGTGCGGACGAGACGTCGGCGAACGGCCGCGGGACGAGCACACTCGAGCTGGTGCCGAAGACGCGGAGCGCCTCGGCCTCGGCGACGTAGTCGAGCTCGGTGGTCAGGGCTCGCGACAGCTCGTCGGTGAGGATCGGGAGATCGATGCCGGGCAGCTCTCCGAGCGCGGTCGCGATCGTGCGGAGCGCGGCGATGTCCGCCTCGATGATGTCCTCGATGCCGGGGACCTGGACCTTGACCGCCACGTGCGTGCCGTCGAGCAGCGTGGCCGAGTGGACCTGCGCGAGCGAGGCGGCCGCGAGCGGCACGTCGTCGAACGTGGCGAACAGCTCGGTGATCGGGCGCCCGAGCTCTGCCTCGATCCGCGCGCGAATCTCCGCGACGTCGATCGCGGGAACGTCGTCCTGCAGCGCCGCCAGCTCGCTCGCCCAGATCGGGCCGATGAGATCGGGACGGCACGACGCGAGCTGTCCGAGCTTGGCGATGCCGCCGCGCAGCTGCGCCGCGATCGCCGCGGTGCGCTTGGCGAGATCGCGATGATCCTCCTCGCGCAGCGCGAGATCGCCGCGGGCAGCACCCGCGAGGCGGAGCCAGCGGTGGCGGGCGAGCAGCAGTGCACCGGCCTGCGCGAGCTTTGCGGCGCGCGGGGTCGCGCGGCGGAGCGTGGTCGCCTTGCCCTGCGCCGCGGACGCGAACGCCTGGGCGTCGCGCGTCACGGCGCCGACATCCCGCGCGAGATCGAGCGAGAACGCATCGAGGCGTCCGCCGAGGTTCTTGAGCAGACGCATGGTCTCGAGCGCTGTCTCCTTGAGCGGTGCGAGTACTTGCTCGAGAGCCGAGCGCAGGTCCCCACGCTCCGACGACGATGCACGGTCGTTCGACGGAGGCGGCGGAATCGGCGGCGCGGGAGGCACGGTTGGTGGCGACGTGCTCGCGGTGGGTGCCGGCGGCGTCGGCAGCACGGGCATCGTCGGAGGCACAGGCGGAGTCGGTGGATCGAGTCGGATCATCTCGTCAGCTCCTCGAGGCAAGGGGGACACACGACCAGGGTCGTGCCGACACCAACCGCAGCGGGCTTGCCGCGCGGAAGAATCGAATTGCAGCGCACGCACACGGCGTTCTTGCCGAGCACGATCGATTGCCAGCCGAGCACGTCATCGATCGACGTCGCGGGCGCCGCGGATCCAGACGTCGCCGGTGCGGCACCCGTCTTCTTGTCGCCGCGCGCGGCCCGCGCGATCGCGTGACTGTCGGCGACCACATCACCGACCAGACCAAACGCGTGGCCGAGCACGTTGCGCACGAGGTTCGAGACCGAGATCCCGAGGCCCTGTGCGCGCTCGCGAAGCTCCGCCTCGAGACTCTCGGGCACGCGTGTGTGGATCACGCGCTCCTTCTTCTCGGGCTCGGCGTCGTCGGGTGGATCGGTCGGTGGGCGCTTACGTGTCACGTTGTGACACATCGTGTATCACGCCGTGACACACGTCAAGGCCTCGCCCGGCGCCCCGTACGCGCGCGTACCAACCTGCATCGTGGTGAGCGCGCTGGTCGCGATCACGCGCGGGACCGTCGAAGCGCAGGGATTCCTTACGTGAGGGTTCGGTACGATCGCTGACATCGACACGTCCTCACGGCATTGCTAAGGCATGGCGATCCGGAAGACCGACCCACGTGGCGTTCCCGCACTCCCCACCGCACGAACCGAGGTTCAGGACTTTTTCGACGAGCTCGCGCACGCGCTGACAGCCGGCGATGGCGACAAGGTGGCGACGATGTACGAGGTCCCCGCGCTGATCATCAGCGACGAGGGCGTGCGCGCGATCTCGACGACCGAGGAGATCGCGGCGTTCCTCGGCGTGACGAAGCGCGAGTACAATGCGATGGGCGTCGTCGACACCCGCGCCGAGGTGATCGACCTCGAGCGCATCGGCACGAAGCTCTACGTCGCCACGGTGCGCTGGCCTCACCTCGATGCAGCCGGCAAGCAGGTGGCGGAGGAGTCCTCCGACTACACGCTGCGCCGCGACGACAAAGGCCACCTGCGGATCCGTAGCGTCCTGATGCGCAGCATGGCGACGAACAAGTAGTGCGCAGCTCGCGTCGGGTATGCTGGCGCATGGCCCTGACCGCCGAGCAGTGTCGCGTCGACGATGACATCCGCCGCGCCGAGACGTTGCCCGCGGCCGCGTTCGTCGAGCCCGACTTCCTCGCGCGCGAGCTCGACACGGTCTTCCGCTCGAGCTGGCAGCTCGTCCCCGATCGCGGCGACGATCCGCGCCCGCTCGACGAGCAGGTTGCATCGCGCGGGTCTCGCGTTCCGGTCTCGTTGCTCGGGCGCCCGCTGTTCCTCCAGCGCGGCTGGGACGACGACGTGCTGCGCGCGTTCCCCAACACATGTACGCACGCCTGGTTCCCACTCGTCCTCGGCGCCGATCGCGGCCCGACCCTCGTCTGTGGCCAGCACGGCCGGCGGTTCGACACGACCGGCAAGTTCGTCTCGCAGCCAGGCTTCAAGGACGCCCCCGAGTTCCCGCGCCCGTGCGATCACCTGACGTCGCTGCCCGTCGCGACCTGGCAGCGCATGGTGTTCGCGAACCTCGATCCCGCGGCGCGAGCTTTCACCGACACGTTCGCCGAGATCGACGCCTCGCTCGCGCTGATGCCGCCACCGCTCGAGCGCCTGCCCTCGTCCGAGATCCGCGAGATCGCGGGCAACTGGAAGCAGCACGCGTGGAACTACCTCGACCGGTTCCATATCGGCTACGTGCATCGCCCACCCGGCGGGCTCGCCGATGCGATCGAGCTCGGTAGCTACAAGACCGAGCTCTATCAGGACTCCGTCCTCCAGTGGGTCTACGCGACGAAGCCCGAGGACGGCTTCGATCCTGCGTGGCTGCCCGAGCGGTTCCACGATCCGAAGGGCCGGCGCGTATTCGCGCTGTGGTGGTTCGTGTTCCCGAACCTGACGCTCAACTTCTATCCATGGGGCCTCTCGGTGAACGTCTACCAGCCGGTGCCCGGTCGCCCCGATGCGACGCGCTTCATCTGGTACCAGTGGGCGGTCGATCACGCGAAGCACGCCGAACGCGACAAGCGCTGGCTGTCCTCGCAGGTCGATGCCGAGGACGTCGATGCGCTCGCGCAGGTCGCGCGCGGCATGAAGTCCGGCTTCGCACCGCGCGGCCGGTTCGCGCCGAACGACGAGCAGGGACCGCACTGGTTCCACGCCAAGGTCGCGCGCACCGTGTTCGGCTAGGTGGCGAGCCAGCGCGCGAGATCGAGCGGGCCCGCGGGCACACGCGTGCGTTGCGCCTCGGCGATCGCGAGGCGGAGCTCGTCGACCGACGCGAACCGATCCTCCGCGTCGAACGCGAGGGCACGCTGCGCGATCACGCGGAGATCCTCGGCGAGCTCCGCGAGGGCCGGCGGCGTGCGCAGCTCCTCGAGGAGCTCCCACGGTTGCGCGCCGCGGTCCTGGCCGGCGAACGGGCGGCGCCCGGTCACGAGCTCGACGAGCGTGACGCCGAGACCGAACTGATCCGCGGCGGCGGTGACCGGCTCACCCGCGAGCTGCTCGGGTGCCATGTACGCGAACCGGCCCTTGCGCGTGCCGGCGGCCGTGCGATCCGCGAGTGCGGTGAGCTTCGCGACGCCGAGGTCGCCGAGCTTGACGTCACCCGTCGTCGAGACGAGGACGTTCGCCGGGCCCACGTCGCGGTGGACGATGCCGAGCGGGAGGCCGCGCGGATCGCGTGCGGTGTGGAGGTAGCCGAGGCCGAGCGCGAGCTCGTGGATCACGTGGAGCGCGATCGGCTCGGGCAGCACGCGGCCGTTCAACGTGGTCGCGAGGTCGCCGCCGTCGAG
>JANOPP010000477.1:0-67117 GCA_031421915.1 Myxococcales bacterium
CCTCATGCGTCTTCACCGGGGCAGTGTCACGGATGCGGCACGCGCGGCGGGATTGGTCCGCGAGAGCCTGCACCGCCTTCTACGGCGTCATCACGTCGAAGCAGAGACGTTCCGCGAGCGATGATCAGCCGCGCTGCTTGAAGTCTTCGGAGCGCACGCCGTACTTCTTCAGGAGCCGATGGAGACTCTCGCGCTCCATTCCGGCGCGCCTCGACGCCTCGGTGACGTTGCCGCCGAGCTCGCGCATGAGTGCGATCAGGTACTCGCGAGTCGCTCGATCGCGGGCGAGGTCGACGACCTCGCGATAGGAGAGATGCGTCTCCGTGCCGTGCGTGGCGCGAGGTCGGAGCATCGTCGAAATTTCTTGCGGTAGCGCTTCGAGCTCGATGCGCGGGCCGTCGGTGACGGCCAGTGCACGCTCGATCGCGTTCTCGAGCTCGCGCACGTTGCCGGGCCACGGGTATTGCACGAGAGCGGCGAGTGCCTCCGCGGTGAAGCCTTCTGGGCGTTCCTCGCGACGGGCTCCGTGCCGGTCGAGCAGGAATGCGGCGAGCGTCGGGATGTCCTCGCGACGATCGCGCAGGGGAGGGAGCGCGATGTGGATGACGTTGATCCGGTCGTAGAGGTCCTCGCGGAACAGGTTCGACGCTACGTGTGCCTTGAGATCGATGTTGGTCGCGACGATCACGCGGACATCGACGGCGCGTTCTTCGCCGGCGCCGACCTGCCGGATCTTGCGTTCCTGCAGTACCCGGTTGAGCTTCACCTGCATGCCGAGCGGGAGATCTGCGATCTCGTCGAGGAAGATCGTGCCGCCTTGCGCCTCGTCGAACAGGCCGCGGTGATCGCTCGTGGCTCCGGTGAAGCTGCCCTTCACATGGCCGAAGAGCTCGCTCTCGAGCAGGTTCTCGGGAATCGCGGCGCAGTTCACGGCGACAAAGCGCCCGCTCTTCCGATCGCCGGAGTTGTGAATCGCGCGAGCGGCGACCTCCTTGCCCGTTCCGCTCTCGCCCGTGATCAGTACCGTGGAGTCGGTCGTCGCAGCACGCCGCACCATCGCGACGACGGGCGTCATCGACGGGCTGCGCGCTACGAGGTTATCGATGCGGTGGATGCCTTCCAGAGCTCGTCGCAGGTCGCGAGCTTGCTGTCGTAGTCGCCGTCGTTCGAGCGCGCGCTCGACGATGAGCAGAGCTTCATCAGGCTCGAAAGGCTTGGCGAGGTAGTCGAACGCGCCCTGGCGGATGGCATCGACCGCCGCGGGCACCGTTGCGTACGCGGTCATCAGGATCACCTCGATGTCCACGTCGCGGCTCTTCGCTTCGCGGAGCACTGCCAGGCCATCCGCGTTCGGCATGCGAATGTCCGTGACGATCACATCGAAGTCGCCTGCAGCGACCAACGCGAGCGAGCGAGCCCCGTCCTCGGCGGTGGTCACGTCGTACTTGTCCTCAGGTAGGATTCGCCGGAAGAGCTTCGTGAAGTTCTCCTTGTCGTCGCAGACCAGGACGCGCGCCTTCATCACGAATGCTCCTCCTTCGGGTCGAGCGGCAGGCTCAGAGACGCCCGTGTTCCATTGGCGCGTGCTTCGAGCGTGATATCTCCGCCGTGGGCGCGTGCGAGCGAGCGCGCGATGGCCAGGCCAAGTCCGTGCCCGCCGCGGCGAGTCGTGAAGAAGGGCTCGAACACACGCTCGACGTTCTCTGCCGGGATTCCAGGACCGCGGTCATCGATCTGGATCCATGCGCGGCGTTCACGCTGACACCAGGAAACCTCGACCTCAGCGGCGCGTGCGTTCGGTTCGCGCGACGCCTCGACGGCGTTGGTGAGGAGGTTCAACACGATCTGTCGGACCTTGCCCTCGTCGGCAAGCACGGAAGGAATCGACTCGCCCTTGAAGCTGATCGTGACGCCTTTGGTGACGCCTATCTCCTCGAGACGAGCTGCGGCTTCGCGTGCAACCTCGGCGAGATCGACCTCCGCAGTGTCGAGCCGAACGGGGCGAGCGAGATCGAGAAGGCCAGCGACGATCGCCTGTGACTGACGGACTTCGTCCTCGATGATTCGCAGCTCCTCGCGTTCGCCGAGACCGGGCTCGCGGCGGAGCAGCGTCACGTAGCCGAGGATCACGCCCAGTGGGTTGTTGATCTCGTGCGCGACGCCCGACGCGACCTGCCCGATCGATGCGAGTCGATGTGCGTCGAGGAGTTGAGCCTGGTGGCGGCCGAGGTCCGATGCCATCTGATCCATCGCACCTGCGAGCTCCGCGAGCTCGTCGTTGCCCTTCAGCGAGACTCGCGATTCGAGGTCACCGGCTCCGATCCGTGCCGCACCCGCGCGAATGGCAGCGACCGGTCGCGAGATCGAACGCATGAGGTACACGCCGACAGCGGCGGCGGCAGCGATCGCGAGCGCGAAGCACCCCAGCACGGCGATGCGTGCGGTCCGGCGAATGCGATCTGCATCGGCACGCGCCGCGTCGCTGTCGCCCTCGAGCTTGCGGTTGAGCTCGGTGTTGAGGGCGACGACCTTCGCTACAGGAACCTCCGTGATCTCGTGGAGCTCAGCTAGCCGGGCGCGCTCGTTTCGCTGGATCGCCGGCCAGACCTCCTCGCGAAAGCGCCGATCGCTGTCCGCGATCATTCCCGCGACCTGTTCTGCCTGTGCCTCTCCGTAGTGACCGGCGACCGCGTGCTTGAGGTGGTGCGTCGCCTCGAGGGCCTCCTTCGCGACATCTCCGTAGTGACCCAGGTGGGAATCGTCCCAGGTGATGAGCGTGTGGGCCTGGTGCATGTACTGCTCGCGGGCCATTGCGGCGGCATGGTGGCCTGCGTGCTTGGCGTGATCGAGCCGGGCAACTTCGTCCTCTGCCGTCCCGATCTGATTCAGCGAGATCAGCATCACGGCGAGCGCGAGGGCGAACAACATCAACACTGCGCCGAACGCCACCACGATTCGTCGAGCCGTCGTCCGTCGAGGCTTCTGCGGCGCCATGCGTCGGCTCATAGCACGTACGTCATGAATCCGAACGCTTACGTGGGTCTGCGTCTGCCGGTGTGACCGTCGCGGTTACACTCTGAACGCACGAACGCCCGACGGGCTCACGGCCGGTCGAGCGTCCATTGGTCGCTTCAGCTCAGCGGCCAACGCGGTTCCCGAGGAGCGACCCGAATCCGCCGGCAGCGCCTTGTGCGGGGGCGGCGGTCGGGCTCGTGCATCCACAGGCCGCGCAGCCTCCGGTGACGTTGTCGAGGTCGAGCGTCTCGAGGGTCGCGATCGACTCGGTGTTGGTGGTCTCGATGGCGGAGGCATTGGTCTCGATGTTCTTGTTCATGGCTGGGGTCCTTCGTGGTGGGTTGACGAGACCCAGTCAGTGCAGCGGGTGTGCCGCGCGCTTCGGACGTGCGAGAACATAGACTTGGCCGCCTTCGCGCTCGCGACGCGGGCGCGGCCGACTATCACGGGCTACGGATTCGAAGACGCTGGACCTCGTGACCGCGCGGGTCACGCGACCGTCGAGGTGACAATCTCTGCGGCGGTTACTGTTCGAGACAGAGCAGCGCAATACGGTTCAAGTGGTACGCATGCGCGATGCGCTCGGTGCTCGCGATGCTGTCGATGGTCGCAACGGCGTGTCAATCGCGGCCGGCGGACCCCGATCTCGCACGCGAGCTCGCAGGCGCCTATCCCGTCGAGGCAGCGCCGAACGGGACGGTCAGGACGTTCGACATCGTCGCGGCCGAGACCGAGATCCCGATGCTCGACGGAGCGCCGCTGCGCGTCTGGGCCTACAACGGGACGGTGCCAGGGCCGACGCTCCGGCTCCGGCTCGGCGAGACGTTGCGGGTCAACTTCACGAATCGCCTGCCGCAGGAAACGACGATCCACTGGCACGGTGTGCGAGTTCCCAACGCGATGGACGGCGTCCCGCATGCGACGCAGCCCCCGATCGCGCCCGGCGAGAGCTTCGTTTACGAGTTCACGCCGAAGGATGCCGGGACGTTCTGGTTTCATCCCCACGTTCGAAGCAGCGAGCAGGTAGAGCGCGGGTTGTACGGCGTGTTGATCGTCGAGGATGTTGTTCCTCCGCCGTACAGTCGCGATGTCACCTGGATCCTCGATGATTGGTTGCTCGCGCCGGACCGTCAGATCGTTCCGCAGTTCAATTCGCCGCACGAGCTCGGCCACGACGGTCGATGGGGCAACGTCATCACCGTCAATGGCCGCACCGATACACGGCTCCGCGTTAGCTCCGGCGAGCGGATCCGGCTGCGCCTGCTGAACTCGTCGAACGGTCGTATCTACGTCCCAGATCTCGCTGGGCTCGATGCCAAGATCATCGCCGTCGATGGCCTGTATACGCGCGTGCCGTTGCGCCTGGACCGTTTCGAGCTCGCGCCTGGAAACCGGCTGGATCTCGACATCCAGGTCACGGGTGGAGGCCGTTCCCTCATCGTCTCGGACGTCTACTCGCAACGCCGAGTGAATCCGCTGGCAGAGATCGAGGTCGATGAAGCCGTCGGTAAGGTCGCGGCGTTCGCATCGCCCGCGCGCGCGAAGATCCCGGTGTGGAGCTCGGCGTTGACGATGCCGGTCACGCACGAGTTCCGCCTCAACGCGCGTCGTGGCGGCCCGCTCGGAATCGAGTGGACGATCGATGGGAAGGCTTTCGCCGGCCACGAGCACGCGCACCATGACGCCGGACTGGTGCTGCAACGGGGCACGTGGGCAAGGTTGCGGTTCGTCAACGACAGCGCTCGACTCCACCCCATCCATCTGCACGGCATGTTCTTCAAGGTGCTCGCACGCGATGACGTCGCAGTCGACGAGGGGTTCTTCCGCGACACCGTCTTGATCCATGGCGGAGAGAACATCGACATCGGGCTCGTTCCACTCGACGAGGGCGAGTGGATGATGCACTGCCACATCCTCGAGCACGCGGAGGCCGGGATGATGACGATGATCAGCGTGCGCGACGGTCGCTAGAGAGTCAGGCGCATGACGCGCGCGACGGATGGAATGTCGTCGACGAGCACGAACACGAGGTGCCAGCCCGGGATCGCGACGGAGCGGTGCTCGCTCATGGCGCCGTGTCTGCGAGCGAACCCAGATTCGCCTTGGCGCTGCGTCTCAAGTGAAAGGTCCGCCAGATGACGTAGACGGACGGAATGACGAACAACGTCAGGATTGTAAGGGACACGAGTCCGCCCCACATCGGGGCCGCGATTCGCTTCACGAGATCGGAGCCCACCCCGTCGTCGAGCAGGATCGGGAGGAGGCCGAACACATTGGCGAGGACGGTCATCAGCATCGGTCGCACGCGCTTGACCGCGGCTTCGAGCGCGTGCTCGACCAGGTCGGGCACGGTCGTGATCGAACCGTCGCTCCGGCCTGTGGTCCACGCCTCGTCGAGGTAGACGACCATGACGCTCGCGGTCTCGGCGGCGACGCCGAGCAAGGCGATCATGCCGACCCAGACCGCGATCGACGTGTTGAAGCCGAACAGCCAGAGCGTCCAGATCGCTCCCACTGCGGCGAACGGGACGCCGGTCATCACGATCAGCGACTGCGCTGCACCCCGAAAGTTCACGAACAGGATCACGAACACGAGCAGGAGGGTGAGCGGCAAGATCCACGACATCCGGGTCCTGACGCGTTCGAGGAGCTCGTACTGCCCGGTCCACTTCAGCGAGTATCCCTGCGGGATCTTGACCTCGTTCGCGACCTTCGCCTTCGCGGCATCGACATAGCCGCCGATGTCATCGCTGTCGATGTCGACGTAGACCCACCCGTTGATCGATCCGAGCTCGCTCTTGATCATCGGCGGGCCCATCACGGTCTCGATCGTCGCGAGCTGGCCGAGCGGCACGAACGCCGCGGTCGCGTCGAGACCGCCGGTCGGGGAGGGCGCTGCTGACATCGCGTCGCCGCCGCCCATCCCACCGCCCATCCCCGGCCCGCCACCGGAGCTGCGCCCACCGCCCATCCCCATCCCGCCGCTCGAACCGCCAGACGGCGCGCCGGTGACCATTGGCGCCGGAGCCCCGTCCATCCCGCCACTCGCGGTGCCGCCGGTGGGCAGCGGTCGCGGCGAGAGCGGCGCGATCGGGACGAGCACGGCGCGCAGCTTCTCGATGTCGTCGCGGAGCTCGCGCGGATAGCGGACGTTGATCTTGTAGCGCTCGCGCCCTTCGTACGTCGTCGCGACGTCCATGCCTCCGATCGAGCTCTCGACGACATCGAGCACCTCCTGGACCGTGAGGCCATAGCGCGCGATCGCCTGGCGGTCGGGTGTGACGTCGATGAAGAACCCACCGAGCTCGCGCTCGGCGTAGACGCTGCGCGTGTTCGGCAGGGTCCGCAGCGTCCGTTCGAGCTGGTCGTTGATCTGGGTGATGACGTGGAGGTCGGGCCCGAAGACCTTGATCCCGATCGGCGTGCGAATGCCCGTCGAGAGCATGTCGATGCGCGCCTTGATCGGCATCGTCCACGCGCCTTGGACGCCGGGGAGCTTGGTGACCCGATCGAGCTCGGCGATGACCTTCTCGACGGTCATCCCCGCGCGCCACTCATCTCTGGGCTTGAGGTGCACGATGGTCTCGAACATCGAGAGCGGCGCCGGATCGAGGGGCGTCTCCGCGCGCCCCGCCTTCCCGAACACGCGCTCGACCTCGGGCACGGTCTTGATCTGGCCGTCTTGCCACTGCAACAGCCGCTTGGCCTCGGCGATCGAGATCCCCGGGACCGTGATCGGCATGTAGAGCAGGTCCTCCTCGTACAGCGGCGGCATGAACTCCGAGCCGAGCCGGGAGAATGGGACCACCGTGACCGCGGTGAGCGCGAGAACCGCGATGATCAGAACGTACCGGCCACGGAGGCAGAGGCGCAGCATGGGTCGGTAGGCGGCGATGAAGAAGCGGTTGATCGGGTTCTTCTTCTCGGGGCGGATTCGCCCCTTCAGGAACGTCACCATCAGCGCCGGGACCAGCGTCACCGCGAACAGCGACGCGAACGCCATCGAGAAGGTCTTGGCGAGCGCGAGGGGCCGGAACAGCCGGCCTTCTTCGCCCTGGAGGGCGAACACCGGCAGGAACGCGATCGTCAGGACGAGCAGCGCGCCGAACATCGACGGCCCGAGCTCCTTCGCCGACGAGATCACGAGCTCCTTGCGGCTGATCTTGGAACCTTCGACCTCGGCCGCCTCGATCTTCTTGTGCGCATTCTCGACGAGCACGCACGCCGAGTCGACCATGTCCCCGAGCGCGAGCATCACGCCGGCGAGCGACATGATGTTGATCGTAACGCCGAGATAGTAGAAGGCGATGAACGTCGCGGCGCTCGCGACCGGCAACGTGATCGCCGCGACCAGGGCCGATCGAAAGTGAAACAAGAAGATGAAGATGACGACGATGACGACAGCGAGGATCTGGAGGAGGTTGGTGCCCAGCGTCTCGATCGAGTGGCGGATCAGCTGGCTGCGGTCGTAGACCGGCACGACCTTCACGCCATGCGGCAGCGAGCTGGCGACCTCCTCGAGCTTGGCCTTCACGCCATCGATGACGTTCAACGCGTTCTCGCCGGACCGCATCACGACGATGCCGCCGACGACCTCGCCACGTCCATCGAGCTCGGCGAGGCCACGGCGGATGTTGCCGCCGATCGTCACGTCGGCGACGTCGCGGATCCGGACCGGGGTGCCGCGTGCGTCCGTGGCGACGACGGCAAGATTCAGATCTTCGACGCTGGTGACGTAGCCGCGACCTCGGAGCGCGTACTCGTGCTGCGCCATCTCGATGACGCGCCCCCCGACCTCGGCGTTCGCGCCTCGAACCGCCGCGGCGATCTGACCGACCGAGACGTTGCGCGCCTTCGCGCGCTCGGGATCGACCGTGATCTGGTACTCCTTCTCGTAGCCGCCGATGCTCGCGATCTCGGCGACGCCCGGCACGCTCTGCAGCGCGTAGCGCAGCGACCAGTCCTGGAACGATCGAAGCTCCTGAAGGGAATGCTTGCCGGTCTCGTCGACCAGCGCGTACTGGAACACCCAGCCGACACTGGTGGCGTCCGGGCCGAGCTGGGGCGTGACGCCCTCGGGCAGCTTGTCGCGCACGCGCGCCAGGTACTCGATGACGCGGGACCGGGCCCAGTAGAGGTCCGTGCCATCCTCGAAGACGACATAGACGAACGACATGCCGAACATCGTGAAGCCGCGGACCGTCTTGATGTTCGGTGCGCCGAGGAACGTCGTCACGATCGGATAGGTGATCTGGTCCTCGATCAGGTTGGGGTTGCGCCCCATCCACTCGGTAGCGACGATCACCTGGGTGTCCGAGAGGTCCGGTAGCGCGTCGAGCGGAGTTCGCAGCGCGCTGATGACGCCCCAGATCGTGAGCACCGCGGTGGCGCCAAACACCAGCAGTCGCTTGCGCGCCGACCCCTCGATCACGCGGGCAATCAAACCCGGGCGCTTGTCGCCCTCAGTGGCCGGCATGGCCACCCGGCGCACTGCTCGCGCGCAACCGGCTCTCGGAGTCGAGCAGGAACTGCGCGCCCGTCGCGACGCGGTCGCCGGCCACGAGCCCCGAAGTCACGTGATAGTGAGCGCCGACGAGCGGCCCGAGAACGACTTCGCGCGGCTCGGCGTGCGTGCCGTGGACGACGAACACGATCGCCCGGGCACCGGTACGGATCACCGCGGATTCGGGAACCGCGAGTCCCCGGCCGATCGCCAGCTCGAGCTCGGCGGTGACGAATGCCCCGGGCAGGAGCAGGCCGTCCTTGTTTGCCATCTCGAAGCGAACCTTGCGGGTCCGCGTTCGCTCGTCGATGGTCGGAGCCAGGAAGGCGACCGTCGCGGGTACGGAGGCGATCTGGCCCTCGATGATCAGCCGCGCGGTGGAGCCGACCTTCACGTGCGGTACATCAGCCGCGTAGACGTCGGCGAGTACCCAGACGCGAGACAGATCCGAGATCGTGTAGAGTTCGAGCGAGGGGTCGATGTAGAGCCCATCGACGGCCTGCTTGGCGACCACCGTTCCGGCACGGGGTGCGAGCACCGGGAAGGTGCGCTGCGGTTCACCGGTCGCCTCGACCTTGGCGACGACGCTCGCCGGAATCTCCCAGAGCGAGAGGCGGCGACGCGCGGCCTCCAGCAAGCCAGGCGGACGTGCCGTCGAAGTCTGGCGCGCCAGCGATGCGAGCTCGAGCTCGGCGGCGTAGACCTCCTGGCTGTAGATCGAGACCAGTCGTTCGCCGGCTCGTACCTTGCGACCGACGAAGTTCACGTGGATGCCTTCGACCCATCCGCGGACGCGTGCGTGCACGTGCGCGGTCTTCGTCTCGTCGAACGTCACAACGCCAACGGTCCGGATCGAGCGCGAGAAGTCGCGCTCGGCCACGGTCTCGGTCGTGAGTCCCAGGGCGGTGGCCTGGCTCGGGTCGAGCGCGACCGGCGCGTAGCCAGCCGGACCACTCGACGTCTTGGTGTCGGCCGGGGGGGCCGCACTTCCGTGGGCCGCGTGCGGATCGGATTCGGTCGGTCGCGCGTCGGGGGCGGAAAACGGCCATCCATCGCGCACGTACTGCGTCGTGGTCGCGGCCACGAGCGCCAGGACCGTGGCGGACACGGCCCCGATCATCGGGTGTTCTTTCCAGAAGCTCGTCATCGTGTGGTCCCCTCGCCAGATGCCCGTCGAAGTCGTGCCCACGCGAGGCCGAGGTCGTAGCGAGCGGAGACCAGCTCGCGCTCCGACGACCACAGCGCTTGCGCCATCTCGATCACACTGACAAGCGGAACCTGCCCGGCGGCGTACGCCGCGAGTGTTGGCGCGAGCGCTTGCTGGGCGAGCGGTACGATCGTGTCTCGCAGCGCGATGTAGCGCTCGCGAGCGGCGATGATCGTCTCCCTCGCGCCCCGTGCCTCGCCGCCGATCATCCGCCGCATCGCATCGAGGTCGGCGTTCGTCATGTCCACCATCGCGCGCGCCTCGGCGACGCCCGCGCGGAGCTTGCCGCGCCAGATCGGGACGCTGATGCCGACCATCACCATCCAGCCGGCGCCGTCGGTCATCGTGTACGCCGGGCCGGTACGGATCATCGCCATCGGCGAGTACATCGAGCGCATCACCTGGACGTCCACCTCGGCGCGGTCGATCTCCGCCCGCCCGGCACGCAGCTCCGGGCGCTGCTTCCCCGCGGCACGCTCGATCTCTTCTGGAGCCGGTGGTGCAGCGTCGGAGACCGTGGTGTCGAGCTCGGGGATCGCCGCGTCGACGTCCCGCGCGATGCTCGTGTTCAGCATGATCTCGGCGCCGCGGATCTCCGCCGTCAGCGCCCGCCGCTCGGCGCCGAACCGAGCAACGTCGACCTGCGCCCGGAGAACATCAGACTGCGCGCCGGTGTTCGACGAATAGCGAGCGAGCGCAGCGGCAACCAGCTGCTCTGCGAGGGCGTGCTGCTGCTTCGTGATCTGCGCGTTCGCGCGCACCTGCGCGAGCATCCAGAATGCCGCTGCGGCATCGAGCTCGACGTCGAGACTGACTCGGTCGCCGTTGGCGCGCTCGCGGCGTACGTCGGCCTCCGCACCTCGTTGGCGATACCCGCGAACGCGCGACAGAGGAAACGCTTGCTCGACCGTGAGACTGGCATCCAGCCCATGGAGCGCGAAGGGTAGGTGATCGATCGACGCCGACACGATGGGCTCCTCGAGTGCCGAAACAATCGTCGGGCGCTGGGCGGCTGCGCGCGTCCGCGCACGAGACGCGAGCACCTCGGGTCGGCGATCGCGGGCACGCGCGACCACCTGATCGACCCGCAGGGGCGTTGGCAGCGCCGTCTCCGCGTGCGCGGTCAGCGGGACCAGCGTGGCCACGAGGAGGAGAAGACGCATCAAGCGTGGCGGGTGCAAGCGTCGCTCCCAGTGACGCAATGCGTGCGCGCCGCTCGCGCCGCAAGGCATGCGTCCAGCCAACCGGTGTGCGCAAGCGTTGCGCGGACCAAGAGTGGAACCGTGCCGGACACACAGTGTGAGGCGAGCGCGATGCGATCCAGGCCGAAGCGCGAGACCGCGAACGTTACAGTGGACGTGTGCCCTCTCCGATAGCAACCGGGGTTCTGCTTGCAGCTGCATCGGCAGTCGCGTTCGGCCTGACGACACCGGCCATTGCGTGGGCGAGCCGCGATGCGGGGCCACTCACGACGGCTGCGCTGCTGTATGCGGGCGCTGCTCTGGCGGCAGGTGTGATGCGGCTGGGCCGGGGCAAGGCCGGAGCGCCACTCCGCCGCTCGGATCTTTCTCGCGTCGTTCTCGTTGCGATCGTGGGGGCCGCCGTGGCGCCGGTGTGCCTGGCCTGGGGCCTCGCTCGTGCGGGTGCTACGGCCGGCTCGCTGGTCCTGAACCTCGAAGCGGTGCTGACCGTCGTGCTTGCGTGGCTGATCTATCGCGAGCCGCTCGGCCGACGCGTCGTGCTGGCCGTGGTGATCATGGCGGGAGCGGGCGTGATGCTCGTGCTCGATTCGTCGTCAGGATCCCGGACCGGACTTGTCGGCGCACTCGTCGTGACAGCAGCGACTCTGGCGTGGGCGATCGACAATACGCTGACGCGCCCGCTCGCCGAGCGCGATCCGCTCCAGGTGATTGCAGCAAAGGGGGCGCTCGGAGCTGCACTGACGGCGACGCTCGCGATCGTCCGGGATGAGGCGCTTCCGAGCGTCACGACGATCGCGGTGCTCGGTGCGTGCGGTGCGACCGGGTACGGTCTAAGTCTGCGCTTCTACCTCATCGCTCAGCGGAAGATCGGCGCCGCGCGAACGGGCTCCGTGTTCGCGCTTGCCCCGTTCGTCGGAGCTGCCGTCGCGTTCGCGCTTGGCGACCGTGATGCATCGCTGTTGACGTTGCTGGCGGCGGCAGGGTTTGGAGTCGGTGTGTACTTGCACGTTTCAGAGAAGCACGGGCATGAGCATGCTCATGATCCCGCCGAGCACGAGCATGCTCACAGGCACGATGATGTCCATCACGATCACATGCACGATCCTCCCGTGGTCGGCGAGCACACGCATCGGCACACCCACGCTCGGGTTGTGCATACACACGACCACGCGCCTGACGTCCACCATGACCACTCGCACTGACGAGTGATCACTTGGACTGCGACAGCGAGGCGCCGAACGTGGGCGTCTTCAGCGACGCGACCCGAGCGTCTCCGACATGCGCACCGCAACCACGAGCCCCGAGCCGGCGGTGAGGACAGCAACGAGCCAGATCGCGGCGCCGACGCCGACGAGATCGGCCACGAGTCCGGCGAGCAACGCACCGACGGCGTACCCGAGGTCACGCCACAAGCGATAGATGCCGACGACCGACGCGCGAGAGCGTGGATGCGCGACGTCGCCGATCGCGGCGAGGAGCGTCGGATACACCATCGCGGTCCCGACGCCGAGGAGCACGGCGCCGCAGATGAACGGCCGAAACGATCCGGAGGCTGCGATCACCGCGATACCGATCGCCTGGATCCACATGCCGGCCGCGATCAGCCACTTCCGCCCGATGCGGTCCGACAGTGCGCCCGTGAACAACTGCCCGATGCCCCACACCGCGGGGTAGATCGCCGCGAGCCATGCGATCCGTTCGAGCGAGAGGTTCGCCGCCGCGTAGAACAGCGGGAACAAGCCCCAGGCCATCCCATCGTTCAGATTGTTGACGAGGCCGGCCTGGCTGATCGAGGACAGATCCGGATCGGTGAACGACGTGCGAACGAAGAGATCGCGCTGCGAAGCAATCCCGGCGTCGCCGTGGTGGTCGGTTGCCTCCTTGCGCGCGTGGCCGTGGGTGTCCCGCACCGCGAGGGACAGCGCGAGTCCGAGCACGACGTAGACCACGCCCAGGTAGAACGGCTCGGGTCGGAGCCCGTAGGTGGAAGCGACGTAGCCGGTCGCCAGCGCCGAGATGGCGACGGCGCCGTAGCCGGCGAACTCGTTGAGGCCCATCGCAAAGCCGCGCCGGGCCGGGCCGGCGAGATCGATCTTCATGATGACCGTCGTCGACCACGTGAGACCCTGACTGATCCCGAGCAGCACGTTGGCGAACAGCACCCAGCTCCACGACGGCGCCCACATGAGGAGGAACGGAACGGGGATCGCGATCATCCAGCCGACGATCAGCACGCGCTTGCGGCCGATCGCATCGGAGAGACGACCGGCGAGGTAGTTCGTGAACGCTTTCGAGATGCCGAACGCGACGATGAACGAGAGGACCGCCGCGTGCGCCGCGAGGTGAAAGTCGTGCTCGGCGATCGCAGGAAGGATCGACCGCTCCAGCCCGATCATCGCTCCCACGAACGCGTTGACGACGACGAGCAGCGTGAACTGCGCGAGGTTCGCCCCGAGGCCCAGTCGGACGTCGGGGCGCGAGGTGCTCACATCCGGCCCTGGTTGAACCGAAGGATCTCGTCCATGCCGATGGGCTTCGGCGGAGCCGCCTCGCCGACCTCATCGACGAACGCATCGCGGGTAAGGCCGAGCACGGGGTTCCACTGCTTCTCGAACGCGATCGTGCTCATCGGTTTGCCACTGAGACCGGCGCCGCACGCGGACCCGCTGAAGTGCGCCGGGTACACCTCGAGCGCGCCAGGGAGAACGAGCAGCTTGTCGTGCAGGCTGCGATGCAAGTCCGCCGCGTTCTCGCGCTCGTGACCCGCCAGGTCCGGGCGGCCCACGCTGCCGACGAAGAGCGTGTCGCCCGTGCACACGAACCATGGTTCCGGGCCGCGCCGCAGATCGCTGACAACGAGCGCGATGCTCTCGGGCGTATGGCCGGGGGTGTGCAACACGCGGATCGTCGTGTTTCCCAGCACGATCACCTGATCGTCATCGAGCGGATCGAATGGAAAGGCGACATCCGCGTCGCGGTGGAGGGCGTACTTCGCGCCAACCGTCTCGGCGAGGAGCCGTCCGCCTGAACGGTGGTCGGCATGGACGTGTGTCTCGAACACGTAGGCGATGCGCATCTCCTTCGCCTTCGCGAACTCGATGTACGCGTCGACATCGGACTCGTGCGGATCGACGACGCAACAGACGCCCTGGCCGCCGCACCCGAACACGTAGGCCGCGCAGCCGGTCTCGAACCGATAGAACGGGCGAAAGATCATGGGACGCCGGTTCCGGTTGCGACGGGGAGCCCGGATGCGCGCCACTCGGCGACGCCATCCTCCGAACGAACCGCGCGGAGGCCGCGCTTCTTCAGCTCGGCGACCGCCTGCACCGCGTAGACGCAGTACGGGCCACGGCAGTACGCCACGATCTGCTGCCGCTTCGGTGCCCGGTCCCGCGCCCACGACGCGAGCTCGGACATGGGCACCGAAACCGCACCCGCGAGATGTCCTTGCTCGAACTCCTCGGTCGGGCGCACGTCGATCACGACGACGGTCCCAGCCTCGAGCCGGCGCACCAGCTCGTCCCGCTCGATCGGTTCGAACGCGTCGGGATCGCCGAGGTACTCGCGGGCGACCTCGGGGAGCTCGGCGAGCTGGCTCTCGGCCGTGCGCCGCAACGCGAGCCACAGCTCGATCACCGAAGGGGCCGCCAGCCGATAGTAGATGCGTTGCGCCTCGCGGCGCGTGTCCACGAGGCGCGCCGCGAGCAGCACCTGGAGGTGTTGCGATGCGTTGGCGACCGACATCTGCGCTTCCTTCGCGAGCGCGTCGACGGGACGTTCGCCTTGCGCGAGCAAGTCGATGAGCTCCAGTCGGCCAGGGGCCCCGAGCGCTTTGCCGATCCGAGCGAACTGCTCGTAGATACGAACCTTGGCCGCGTGGTCACTCATTCAAGTAATCTATTGAATACGAGAACGAAGGGCGGCCGTCAAGTACGAAGGCGTCGGCATCTGCGGGGACCGTCAGTGCGCCACCGCTGGCACGTTCGATGCTCGGGGTGGGAGCAAGGAGAGCGCCATGAAGAACCAAAATGGGAGCTGGGAGCCGAGCTCGGAGCATCATCTGCTGGACTCTCAGGTCGACGCGCTGAAGGCCAGGATTCGCACCCTGATCGAACGTGCGGGCACGTCGGAAACCGGCGAACCCACGCGCATCGCGAGATTCGCGGACCGCGCGACGAAGGTGATCACGTCGCATCCGTTCGCTGCGATCGCGGTAGCGCTCGGGACCGGCTATCTGGCTGCCCGACTCGCGACGCGGGAGAAGCGATGATCGATCCAGCGGCGCTGAGCGCGGAGGTGACGGAGCACCCGTGGCGCTCCCTCGCACTCGCCTTCGCGACGGGGGCGTACCTCGCGCTCGTCGAGACCGGACCCCGCTCGGCACGGACTCTGTCCGGTCTCCTCACGACGACGTTGCTCGCGGCATCCCGGGATGTCGTGATGCGTCGTCTCGCCCGCATTCGTACGGCCTCGACAGCTCGGCCTTACAGGGAGCGCAGGTCCAGCTGTCGTGCGAGACCTCGGCGCAACGTTTACGCACTTCACTCGATGTAGCCACGGGGTATGTGTGACAGCCAGGGAGACCGGCGTAGTGAAGCGTCGCGTCTCCTCGTGCTACCACCGTACGCGCATGAGCACGGACGCTCCGCGGTATCGCATCGACAACGGAGAGGCCATTGTCGACGTGCGCGTCAGCTCCGTGGGCCATCTGTTCGACAATCGCGATCCGGCGCCGTTCCGGCAGCGCGATCTCGATCCGGCCCTCGTCGAATACCTCGTCGATGCCGGCTATGACGTCGCCGCCGCAGAGCGGATTCGCATCGTGTTCCGGGTGAAGGAAGCGTGCGCGCCGAGCGACGTCGAGAACGGCGTACACGCTCACTTCGAGTACGAGCTCGCGCGGCTGCAGCGCAAGCGGCGCGAGCAGATGCGAACTGGATGGGTGACGCTCGTGGTAGCGATCGTCGCTGTGGTCGTGCTGGTCGGATTGGCCGAGCTCGTCGAGCGAGTGATCGCAGGAACCATCGGTGCAGGAATCAAGGAGGCGCTCCTGATCTCGGGCTGGGTTCTGATGTGGCGCCCGATCGAGCTTCTGATCTACGACGGCATTCCGTGGCGCCGGCAGCGGCGTGTCCTGCGGCGACTGCTCGCGGCGTCGATCGAGATTCGACTCGACGACGGCGTGTCGAGCTGACCGCCGAGAGTCGCTAGAGCGTCACGAATCGTACGAAGTCGAGCGCGGTCACGATGCCGATCGCCTCGCGATCTTTGCAGACGACGACGCGGCGGACGTCGAGCCCCGCGACGTGAGCCGCGGCGCGACTCAGCTTCGTTGCCGCGGGAAGACACAGCACGGCGGCGTCATAGACCGTCTCGATCGGGGTGTTGCGGGGCAGCTCTCGCGTCGCCAGCGCGTCGGCCTGGGCGAACACTCCGACGGGCTGACCCTCGTCGGTGACGATCACCTGGGTGACGCGGAGGCGCTCGAGCAACTCGGTGGCCGCACCGAGCGGACTCCGGATGTCGACGGTTGCGATCGGCGAGCTCATGATCGTTGCGAGCTCCTTGTCGATGCCCGAATCGCGGAACGCACGCACGATGTCGAGGGCGGCGATGACGCCGACGAGCTGTTCTCCGGTCAGCACGAACAAGCGATGAATCCCGTGCTCCGCCATCGTGCGCGCGGCCTCGCGGAGCGTCGCCGTCGACGGAATCAGCTTGGGGTCGTGCTTCATGATCTCCTTGGCCCGTCGGTGCGGCAGGCCCATCACCGCACCGGTCGTGCGCCTGCCCGCATGGAGGAGCCCGAGCTGGATCAGGTCCGTGCGCGTGATGACGCCGGCGACCCAGTCATCCTCATCGAGGATCGGCACGCCGGAGATCCCGCGCGTGTGCATGGCGCGCGCGATCGTCTGGACGTCGCTCTCGAGGCGAGCGGTCTCGACGTCGGTGGTCATGTACTGTGAGACGGGGCTCTCGAAGACATCGAAGTCGGCCATGAAGGCTGTCGATGCATCCGGCGCGCCACTCGCTCAGGGAACGCGATGGCGAACCACGAGCGTCAGAAGCCTGCGAATCGAATTCCAGTCGGCCACCCACCGGCGATGAAGATCGCGAGTACGTGCGCGACGACGATCGGTGGGCGCATCAGCTGGCGCATGCCCTCAAGGTCGTTCGTCGGCGCCGATGTCGAACCCCGATCCTGCCGGGCGAGCGTCACCGTCGAGGTCGACGGTCTCGACGGCGAGCGGGTCGGCTGAATCGAGCGCGTCCGATCCGGCACCGAGGTGAAAGTCTCCGACGGCAGCGTTGATGAAGGCCGGTGCACCGTTCTTGTTTCCGGTCCCGGCAGGAGCGCTATTCGAGAACAACGAAAACATGACGCTGCACTCGGGCGAGACCTGCGGTGTCGCTCCGGTCCCGTTGCTCGTCACGATCGAGCTCGCGATCGCGGCCGGCTGTTCGCAGTCGACGCCGGCCGCGCGTGTCGAGCCGGCCGAGCTCAGGTTCGCGGCGACGGTGTTGAACTGGAACACCTGCGGGGTCTGCGGGTCTGCCCTGAGCAGGACGCCACCGACCGACGATGCGTTGGTCCGTCCGTTGGCGACGATCATCGAGCTCGTCACGATCGAAGCGGCGTTCTCGATCCGGATGCCCCAGTCGGTGTTGCCGTCGATCCGGCTCTGCCGGATCTCGACGACGCTCTGCCTGGCGTTGATCCCGACCTTGTTGGTCCCGATTCGAGATCGAAGCACCCGAAGATCGCTGGTGCTGTTCGAGCTCTCGATCCCCGAGTCGTTGCAGCCGCGAACCTCGATCCGGTCCACCGTGAGTCGACCGCGGTTGCGGATCCCGTGGCTGGTTCCAGTCTCGACAATCAGGCCTTCGACGAGCACGTCAGCGCCGGGCTCGATCTCGAAGATCGGAGGCGGACTCAGCCCACCGATCGTGGTGGTCACCGTCGCACCCAGCGGGAGGGCATCCTCGCCGGAAATGACGATCCTGGTGGCGCTTCCGCCGACGTTGGCGTTCACACCGATCGTCTGGTTGTAGCTTCCATCTGCGACCCGGATCGTTCGGCGCGTCGTGGTCGCGACCTGAAGCGCGCTGTCGACCCGGACGCACGGTGCGGCTCGCGTGCAGAGGCTGTTGTTCGTCCCGGTCGGTGCGACGAACAAGACCTCCGGTTCCGCGACGCACTTCCCGTCGAACTCGGTGCACACACCCGAGCACTCGACGTCGGCAATGCAACCGCGACACGTGCTCGTCATGCCGTCGCAGATCGGTGCCGTCGCGGCGCAGTCGGCGGGTACCTGACACGCGGGCGCCGCGTCCACATCCATGGTGTCCCGCTGTGTGGATGCATCGACGATCGACAGGACACACGTCGGGGGGCTCCGCCCAACATCGCAGAGCTGCCCGGTCGGGCATTCGCCATTCTCAGCGCACGGAATGCCAGCCGCGGGACTCGGCCGATAGCACCCGGAGAGAACAATGGCGAACCACCACACCCACATCTGTTCATCATCCCGCAGTTTCTCCTCACCGTCATGGTTCATTCGGGGGATCAGCGAACCTTGTGGTCTATTGACGCGCTCATGACCCTCGCCGAGAGCTCCGAGTCGCCGCGATGGCACGCGCTTGCGAGCACCGAGGTCATCACGCGCGTCGGCGCCGACGAGAATGTGGGCCTCGTCTCCGAGGAGGTAGCTCGCCGCAGGGAGCGCGACGGTGACAACACACTTCCGGAACGACCGGGACGCTCGATGGCCGACGTGTTCCTGGGGCAGTTCCGGAACCCACTCATCTACCTGTTGTTCGGCGCCGCCGCACTTGCGCTCGCACTCGGCGAAACGAGTGATGCGATCGTGATCTTCACCGTGGTCGTGGTGAATGCGGTGATCGGTACGGTGCAGGAAGGCCGCGCCGAGCACGCGATCGCGGCATTGCGTCACCTGGCGAGCCAGAAGGCGCGGGTGCTCCGTGATGGTCGCGAACACGTCATCGATGCGCGTGAGCTGGTGTCCGGGGACATCCTGCTGGTTGCCGCGGGAGACGCCATCACAGCCGATGCGCGCTTGATCGAGTGCGCCGCGCTTTCCGTCTCCGAGGCTGCCTTGACCGGCGAATCGGTGGCCGTCTCGAAGCTGCCGGCCCCCGTCGCGGCCGATGCACAGCTCGCGGATCGGACGAGCATGGCGTATGCGGGCACGCTCGTCACGGCGGGCCGAGGCCGCGCCGTGGTGACCGCGATCGGCGTGACGACCGAAGTCGGGCGGATCGCCGCACTCGCAGAGACCACGCGACCACCGAAGACGCCACTCGAGCGTCGCATCGATCAGTTCGGGCGCTATGTGATGGTCGGCGCGGGCGCGATGCTCGTCGTGTTCTTCGCGATCGGTCTCTGGCGCGGCATTCCGTTCACGCAGGTCGCGATGATCGCGATCAGCCAGGTCGTCGGGTTCGTCCCCGAGGGCCTTCCCGTGGCGATGACGATCGCGCTTGCGGTCGGAGTCCAGCGGATGGCTCGGCGCCGCGCGATCGTGCGGCGGCTCTCTGCGGTGGAGACGCTGGGCTCGACGACGGTGATCTGCAGCGACAAGACCGGAACGCTCACGAAGAACGAGATGACCGTCACCGCGATCTGGCTGCCTTCGGGGCGAGATCTCGCGATCACGGGCTCGGGATATGCGCCGGACGGAGCAGTTCACGAGCGAGAACAGCGAGTCGATGCCTCGACCGATCGCGAGCTCGCCGTGCTGCTCGAGGCGCTGGTTCTCTGCAACGACTCGCACGTGAGCCAGGCTGCCGATGGCGAGCGCCGCTGGGGCATCGTCGGTGATCCGACCGAGGCCGCGCTGGTGACCGTGGCGATGAAGGGCGGTGTCGATCCCGACGCCGTGCGCCGTCGCCTGCCGCGACGAGCGGAGCTTCCGTTCGACTCCGCCGTCAAGATGATGGCCACCCAGCACGACACCCCATCGGGTCCGCGCATCGTCTTCAAGGGTGCGATCGAGGCGATCCTGGGCTTGTGCCGCGACCAGGAAGCCAACGAGCGGGTTCGTCATACCGCCGAGGCCATGGCAAACCAGGCGCTTCGGGTGCTCGCCGTGGCCGAGATCGAGCACGGCGAGCTCGATACGCGGGAGGGCTACGCACCGTTGCGCGGACGCGCGACGCTGCTCGGTCTCGTGGGTGAGATCGATCCACCGCGCGAGGAAGCGATCGAGGCGGTCGCCAGGTGTCGCAGCGCGGGGATTCGCCCGGTGATGGTGACCGGCGACCACGTCGCAACCGCCGTCGCGATCGCTCGCACCCTCGGCATCGCACGCGAGGGCGATCTGGCGATCGACGGCGTCGAGCTCGAGAAGCTGTCTGATGCGGAGCTTGGCGAGCGCCTCGATCGCGTCGCGGTGTTCGCCCGAGTTCTCCCGGCGCAGAAGGTCCGGATCGTGAGTGCCTACCAGAGGGCCGGCGAGGTGGTCGCGATGACGGGCGACGGCGTCAACGACGCGCCCGCGCTGGTTCGCGCCGACGTCGGCGTCGCCATGGGAATCACCGGGACCGATGCTGCGAAGCAGGCCGCGAAGATCGTCGTCACCGACGACAACTTCGGCACGATCGTCGCGGCCGTCGAGGAAGGTCGCGTTGTCTACCGGAACATCAAGAAGGCCGCGCTGTTCTTGTTCGCGACCTCGCTGGCCGAAGTGCTCGTGCTCCTCCTGGCGATGGCCCTCGGTTATCCGCCACCGTTTGCGGCGGTCCAGATCCTCTGGAACAACCTGGTCACCGAAGGAGTGATCACCGTCAACCTGGTGATGGATCCCGCCGAGGGCGACGAGATGCTGCGCCCGCCGACAAAGACGGACGAAGCTCTGATCACTCGTCCCATGATGCGGCGACTCGCCGTCATGACGCCCGCGATCGTGGTCACGACACTCGGCTGGTTCATCTACCGGACATCGACGGGGATCCCACCTGCGGTGGCCAGTGCGGAGACGTTCACGCTGCTCGCGGTCTGCGAGTGGTTCAACGTGCTCAATTGCCTCTCGGAGCGCCAATCAGCGCTGAGCCTGCGATTGTTCCGTAATCCGTGGCTGCTAGGCGGACTCGTCGTCGGGAACTTGCTGCAGGTGATGGTCATCTTCGCGCCGCCGTTCAATGACATCTTCCATACGGTTCCGTTCAGCATCGAGGCCGTGATCGGCATCGGCCTCGCGGGCAGCCTCGTGCTCTGGGTCGAGGAGGTGCGCAAGCTCGTCGTGCGACGAAGCTCCGCGCAAGCTTCGCGCGTTCGAGCGACCGGGGCGTAAGAACTGCGCGAAGCCGGCAGCGCTAGATGACGTCCTCGGCTGGATCCGGCATTCCGTCGGCGCCATCGTTCGTGGCTGGAACGGCTTTCATCCTGGCTCTCGCCCGCGCCCAAGCCTGCTGCACGATCCACGACAGCGAACGGTCGAGCCGCTTCGCCTCGGCCTGGATCTCCGCGAGCATGTCCTCGGAGAAATAAAGAGACTGCTTTCGTTTGTCGGTGTTGCTCAAGTGCCGGCTCCCTCGTGAGTCCCGCAGAGTACGCCATGCGTGGTCCGGGACATGCACCCAGTGTCACAAGAGGAGGATCCCCGTGGCGACGATGAAAGCGGCCGTATTCCTTGGCAAGGGCGAGATCAAGATTCGCGAGGTGCCACGGCCCGAGCCCGGTCCGGGCGAGGCTCTCGTCAGGATCACGCTGACCACCATCTGCGGAACCGACGTTCACATCCTGAAAGCGGAGTACCCCGTCAAGAATGGACTGATCGTCGGGCACGAGCCGGTTGGCGTGATCGAGGCGCTCGGTCCCGGCGTGAAGGGGTACGAGAAGGGCGATCGCGTCATCGTCGGAGCGATCACGCCGTGCGGTCAGTGCAGGGCGTGCCTCTCGGGCAATTCCTCGCAGTGCGACCACGGCGGCGGTAGCTACGAGGCACTTGGCGGGTGGCGGTTCGGCAACACGATCAATGGCTGTCAGGCCGAGTTCGTCCTGGTTCCGGACGCGCAAGCGAACCTCGCGAAGATTCCGGACGGCCTCGCCGACGAGGATGTCGTCCTGTGTCCCGACATCATGTCGACCGGGTTCTCGGCGGCCGAGCGCGGTCACGTCAAGATCGGCGATGCCGTGGTCGTGTTCGCGCAGGGACCGATCGGGCTATGCGCGACCGCGGGCGCGAAGCTCTCCGGGGCGTCGCTCGTGATCGGCGTCGATAGCGTCCCGAGCCGGCTCGAGCTCGCCAAGACGATGGGCGCCGACGTCGTCCTCAACTTCAAGGAGCAGGATGTGGTCGCCGAGGTCAAACGTCTGACCGGCGGCGGTGCCGATGTCTCGATCGAGGCGTTCGGCGCACAGGCCACGTTCGAGAATGCGCTGCGCTCGCTCCGTCCAGGAGGCACCCTGTCGAGCCTCGGCGTTTACTCGGGCCATCTGCAGGTGCCCTACGACGCGTTCGGTGCGGGGCTCGCAGACCAGACGATCGTCACCACCCTGTGTCCGGGCGGCAAGGAGCGGATGCGGCGCCTGATGAACGTCGTCGCCGCGAAGCGGTTCCCGTTCCGCTCGCTGGTCACCCACTCGTTCAAGCTCGACGAGATCGAGACGGCCTACGAGATGTTTGCGCACCAGCGTGACGGAGTGCTGAAGATCGCGCTGCGACCCTGAGCTCGCCTACGCGAGACCCAGGGATCGTATGCGCCGCCACAGCGTCACGCGCGAGAGACCGAGGAGCTTGGCCGCGCGCTCCTTGCTTCCGCCGGTGCGCGCGAGCGCGTCGCGGATTCTGACGACCTCGGGAGTCTCGGGCTGCCCCGTCGGGGTACCCGCGAGGCCACTCCCCGTGACGAGCACTTCGCCTTCGCGCGTCGGTGTCGAGATCTCCGGAGGCAGGTCCGCCAGCTCGAGAATCGGGCCTTCCCCGATCGCGAACGCGTAGGCGAGTACATTGCGCAGCTCGCGCACATTGCCGGGCCAGTCGTAGCGCTCGAGCGCCGCCTCTGCGCTGCTGGAGATGGACCCGATCTGACGGCGGCCTCGACGGTTGAGCTCGTCGACGATCTTGCTGCCGATGAGCAGGGTGTCGCCGGGACGCTCGCGGAGCGGCGGTAGCCGCACGGGAATGACGCGCAGGCGGAACATCAGATCCGCCCGGAATCGGCCCTCTTCGACCTCGACGCGGAGTGCCCGGTGAGTCGCGGAGACCAGGCGCACGTCGACGGGGATCGGATCACGACCTCCGACGGGCAGGACCGTGTGCGTGTCGAGGACGCGAAGCAACTTGGCTTGCATCTCGAGCGGGAGCTCTGCGACCTCGTCGAGGAACAGCGTGCCGCCGTCGGCGAGCTGCATGTGGCCTGGCGTGTCCTTGATCGCGCCGGTGAAGGCGCCGCGCGCATGCCCGAACAGCTCGCTCTCGAGGAGGTTGGCGGGGAGCGCTGCACAGTTGAGGGCTCGGAACGGGCCCTTTGCCCGTGACGACAACGCGTGCACGGCCTGGGCGACGAGCTCCTTGCCGGTACCAGTCTCACCGCGGACGAGCACCGTCATGTCCTCCGCCGCGACCTTCTCGATGACGCGGAACATCTCCTTCATCCGCGCATCGCACGTCCACATCCCGTGGAACTCGACGGGGTCACCGTCGTCACCGGTGACGGAGCTCACGTAGACGACCCAGCCACTCGGGTGCGCTCGATCGCCGACCGGGGCGGAACGAACTCGAACCTGCTCGTGAGCCTCACCGCGCGGACGTGGGATCACCGCGTGAAACGGAGCACCGGCGGCGAGTGCTTCCGCGAACGGGCGCTTGGTGCGATCGCCGCAGAGGACGGTGGCGGCAGACGAGCCGATCGGCGCGTCGAACCCGAGGATGATTCGTGCCCCGGGTGTCGCAACCCGGATGCGCAGCTGGTCATCGAGCACGAGTGCCGCACCGACGAGCTCGTCGAGCGCGTCGGCGAACAGGATGCGATCGAGGTCAGCAGGCGTTCTGCGGGGGGCTGGACGACGCGCCATGCGCTGATAATGCGCTAGCTGCTGCCGTTCAGGGTCGACGCGGTGTCGATCAGAACAACTCCTTCGCCAGGACGAACACCGCCATCGCGATGATGAAGACTCCGAACCCGCGCCGGAGTGTGGCTGGAGCGATGCGACCCGCCAAGGTACCGCCGATCAACGATCCGGCGACGGCAGCGGCGGTGGCTCCCAGGGTGAGCCGCCAGTCGATGTCGACGTGTTGCAGGTGGCCGGCAAAGCCAGCGAACGACTTCATCGCGATCACGAGGAGGGAGGTCCCGACAGCGGTCTGCATCGACAGCCCACCGAGCAAGACCAGCGCTGGCACGACCAGGAATCCGCCGCCGGCGCCCACGAGGCCCGTGACCACTCCGACGACGACGCCTTCGAGCACGACCTTGATGACAGGCAGCTCGCGCGCGACCGGTGGCGCGACTTCGTTCGGCTTGCGGAGCATCGCGACGGCGGTCGCCGCCATCATCAAACCGAACAGCACCATCAGCACGCGCCCCGGGACGTATCCAGCGAGCAGCCCGCCTCCGTACGCCCCCCCCATGCCCGCCGCGCCGAAAGTCAGGCCCGTGCGCCAGCGGACACGGCCCGCGCGCGCGTGCGCAACGACCGCGACGCTACTCGTGACGGCAACCACGAACAGCGACGCCGCGATCGCCTCCTTGGTTGCCATGCCCGCGACGTACGACAGGATCGGAACCGTCAGGATGGAGCCGCCGCCGCCGAGGAGCCCGAGGGACACTCCGATCAATACGGAGAGGGCGAGGACGGCTGCGATCATGATGGAGCTCTTGTTCAAGCCGAGTGCCACGGCCAAGTCCCACGATCGGGTCTCTGGATCGCCCAGGTGAAACATCGCGAAACGGCCTCCTCGGCCTCGATCGTTTCATCTGGGTTCCGATGCCCTGCCGTCGTCGCTGTGGCCCTCGTCTCGGCTGCAGCAAGAGGTGGCCCAGCAATCGCATCCGTCGTGGTCATGATCTTCCGTCAGCTCTTCGATGCTGAATCCTCGACGTACACCTACCTGCTGGCGGATGCGCTCACGCGAGAGGCCGTGATCATCGACTCCGTCCTCGAACAGGTCGAGCGGGACGTCACGATCGTTCGGGATCTGGGTCTCCGGCTGCTCTATGCCCTCGATACGCACGTCCACGCCGATCACGTCACGGGGGCTGGCGCGCTGCGCGAACGTCTCGGCTGCAAGACGGTCCTGTCGGAGCGGGCCGGGGTTGGCTGTGCCGATCTTCTCGTCAAGCAAGACGACATCATCGCGTTTGGCCAGGAGCGACTCCAGGTCAGGGAGACTCCAGGTCACACCTCCGGCTGCATCAGCTACGTCACGGTGGACTACGCGATGGCCTTCACCGGAGATGCGCTGCTGATTCGTGGGTGCGGACGGACGGACTTTCAGGGGGGCGATGCTCACGCGCTGTACCAGTCCGTGCACCGGCAGCTGTTCACCCTTCCTCCGACGACGCTCATCTACCCCGCGCACGACTACCAGGGGCGGACAGCCTCGACGGTGAACGAAGAGCTCCGCCTCAATCCACGCCTCGGCTACGGCAAGACCGAAGCAGGATTTGTCGAGATCATGAAGAACCTCCAGCTCGCGTATCCCAGACAGATCGACGTCGCATTGCCGCGAAACCTGCATTGTGGAACGGCCGTGCAAGCAGCCGAGCCGCAGCTGATCTCGGGCTGGTATCCGGTGATGAGCGCGGCGGGGGTTCCCGAGGTCACGCCGGAGTGGGTCGTCGAACACCAGGCGGAGGTCCGGTTGGTGGACGTCCGCGAGCCCGACGAGCTGATCGGGGAGCTCGGCCACATCAACGGCGTCGAAGCGGTACCGCTCGCAGCGATCGCGACGGCCGCGCAGAAGGAGGATCCGCGGCCCATGATCACCGTGTGTCGATCTGGAGGCCGCTCCGCGCAGGCCGTCCGAGTTCTTCACGGTCTCGGTGTCGAACGCGTGGCGTCGATGCGAGGCGGCATGAGCGCGTGGAACCAGGCTGCGCTCCCCGTCCGCCGCTGACGTCTGGCCACGCTCAGGCGGCGCCGCCCTCGAAGCGCGAGCGTCGATGCAAAGGGTGCGCGGAGCGAGTCACGATCGTGATGCGGACGGCGATGGCGAGGAGGACGACAGCGTCGATCACGACGCGACCACCGATCCTGAGGTCACGACCTACGGCATCGGCGAGCTGCGAGCGCTGTGGCGGGCACAGGTCGGCTACATCTTCGATCCCTGGGGCGTTGCGCTCGTCGTGGACGGTGCACGTAGAACGAGTGAATGGGTCATGGGCGGCACGGAGCGCAGCGTTGCCGAGCGTGCTGCGGGTCTCCTCGTCACGCTGACATACTAACGCTCGATCGGAGCGGTGGATCGCCGCGTGCAATGGACGAGCACCATGCTGATGCCATCGATCGACCGCTACATGACGCGACAGCCGTGGACTATCGAGCGCACAGCCACGCTGAAGCAGACCCGTGCGTTCATGGATGCTCATCGGATCCGGCACCTGCCCGTCGTGGATGGCGGCAAGCTGGCCGGCATCGTGAGCGAACGTGATCTTCGTTACGTCGAGAAGCTGGGGTGTGAGGATCCGGACCAGATCACCATTGGTGAGCTGATGATGATCGATGTCTTCACCGCGATGGCCGATGAACCAGTGGACGTTGTCCTCGAGACGATGGCCGAGCAGAAGTACGGGTCCGTCGTCATCCTCGGGCGCACCGGAAGCATCGATGGGATCTTCACGACCGTCGATGCTCTGGGCTACTTCGTCGACGTGCTGCGCCGCGCGGCCAGCTGACACCTACGTCGCTTGCTGACGGATCTCCAGCATCTCCCGGGCGAGCCTGACGATCAGAGGGCCCATGATGACGCCCCAGCCGCCCATCAGCTCGACGCCACCGAACATCGCGAGGAGCACGACGAACGCCGGGAGCTGGAGGTGCCCGCGTCGGGAGAGGTAGGGCCGCAGGATGTTGTCGAGGGTCCCGATCAACGCGAGGCCGGCCACGACCAGCACCGCCGCGGCGCCGTGACGACCGGTGAGCGCCAGGCCCGCAGCGACCGGAATCCACACGAGTGCCGTGCCGACTGCCGGGATCACCGAGAACACGAGGGTGAGCGCTCCCAGCGCGAGGGGTTGCGGCACGCCGAGCGCGAGATAGACCGCGGTCGCAGCGAGTGCCTGCGCCATCCCGGCGCCCGCCAGGCCGACGAACAAGCCCCGGCCCGTCTCCTCGAAGGCGTTCGCGAGCCTCCGGACCGACGCTGGCGCGAGCGGAGCATGCGTCTCGAGCCAGAGGTACCAGCGGGCTCCATCGGTCAGGAACACGTAGGTTCCCGAGACCAGGATGAACACGCCGATGAGTCCTCGCATCGCCGTGCCAGCGACCTGGCGGCCCACGGACCAGGCTCGCTCGCTCTGCTCCATGACAATTCCGAGGATGTCTTGCGCTCCGGGGTCGCCACCCGGTGCCGGACGAACCAGCCGTTCGAGGAGCTCGTGCGCGCGGTCGGAGCGCATCAACTGTTGCACCAGCACGATCGCGTCGCCGACGAGCGATGCGAGGAGCAGCGCGGCCGGGACGACGAGCAATGCGAGCAGCACCACGGTCAACGCAGCGGCGATGCGCGGTCGCTCGCCGAGGCGACGCGCGAGTGGCAGCTGAATCCGGCGCGCCACCAGCGCTGTCCATGCCGCCACCAGCACCCACGGAGCGAACGGCCAGAGCAGTGCGAGTGCGGCGATCGAGAGCACCACCGAGATCCATCTCGTGGCTAGTCGGTCACGATCAGAGGACGCGCCCACACCGAGTGTGACTGCAGCGCTCGTGCCGCGCTCCGCATCAACGGGGCCCGCACTCCGTTCGTGCGAGGCCTTCCACGCGCGCACACTTTGCGCACGGGGAGCTGGTCGCCGCTGGCCGCGGCGTTGCACCATCCCAGGCCATGGCCTTCCAGAAAATCCTGTGTCCGATCGACTTCTCGCCAGGTTCCCAGCAGGCCATGCGCGTCGCGACGCGCGTTGCCACCGAGGCCGGGGCAGAGCTCGTCCTGCTTCACTGCTGGTATGTGCCGCCTCTGGCGATGGCAGGCGACTTCATGTTGCCGTCCAACGTCCTCGAGGAGATGCAGGCAGACGCGCAGAGGGGCCTCGACGACGCTGTGAAGGAAGTGACGGCCCTCGGAGCGACCCGCGTCTCCGCGCTGCTCCGTACCGGGCTGCCGTGGACGACGATCGTGAGTGTGCTCGAGGACTCGAGCATCGACCTCGTCGTGATCGGTACCCATGGGCGCACGGGACTGTCGCGGATCCTGCTCGGCTCCGTCGCAGAGAAGGTCGTTCGTCATGCGCCGTGCTCCGTGATGGCGGTGCATCCCAACGGTGAGAACAAGCCGTTCAAGACGATCCTGTGTCCGATCGACTTCTCGGATCACTCGCGCACGGCCACCGAGCTGGCCAGCGATGTGGCCGCTCCGGGTGGAGCAGGGATCACGTTGCTGCACGTGGTCGATGTGCCCGTCGCGTTCGCAGGCGAGCCGGCGGTCGCGGGCTTCGTTCGTGCCCTCGACAAGCACGCGACGGAGCTCCTCGAGACGTGGGCAGCCGCGGTGCGCAAGCGGACGGACGTTCCGGTCACGGTCCGGATGCGGATCGGTCATCCGGGAGCGCAGACGCTCGCCGTCCTCGATGAGGCTCCGAGCGTCGACCTGGTCGTGGTCGGAACGCACGGCCGGACCGGAGTGTCCCGGATCTTCCTCGGCTCGGTCGCCGAGAAGATCGTCCGCCACGCGACGTGTCCCGTGCTGGTTGCGCGGAAGCACTGACGCCGAGGCAGCCGCACTACCGGAGGGGCTCGTTTTCCCAGCGGAGGGCGGCTCAGGCGTGCGCCTTGACGTCGCCACGCTGGATCTCCGCGTGGTCGTGGAGCTGGCGGCGCGCGGCGCGGAACGCATCGCCGATCGCGACGTAGACATCTTCGTGGCTGTGGTCCTGACCCGGATCGGCCGACACGGCGATCACCTTGTGCGGGGTCACGAGGTCGATGCGAACGTGGAACAGGTTGCCGTGGCGACCATGACGATGCGGCCGATCGATCACGACATCGCACCGCTCGATCCGAGGGAACGCCGTGGCGAGGCGGTCGACCCAGCGCTGGATCGATGCTTCGACGAACGGGCTCGGGTCCATGGTGCGGAAGGTGATCGTGGTTGGAGTTGCCATGATCCGATCGGGGTGCACGCACCACGCCATGGTCATGCGGTGGCGCGACCGACGACGGTGGCGAGCGCACGCAGAGCATCTGTCGCCGTGAAGACGCCCTCGACGCCGTGGCCACCGCGGACGACCACGCAATCGCACTTCCGATCCGCCATGAGCCTCGAGACTTCATCGAGCGGTGTCTCGGCCCAGACGTGGATCGCTGGCTCCATCACGCGACTCACCTCGACGAAGGCGAGGTTGACTCCGGGGACCGCGCTCACGACCTGGACGTCGCGCTCGGTGATGATGCCGACCAGCCGTTCGCCATTGACCACAGGAAGGTGGCGGACCTGGTGCCTGTGCATGAGCTCTCTCGCCCGCAGCAACGACTCGGTGGATGCGACCGAGTACGGCTCACGTGTCATGAACTGGCTCACGGTTGGCTGCAGCATGGCCTGACTGGTTGCACCCGGCGTGCCCAGACGCTCAGCGCCGCAGAATGCAACCGTTGCGTTCGCCGCAGGGCGAGCGCAGGACGTGCGCGTTCGGATGTTCAGTTGAAGCGAGCCGATGCCGTGCTCACGTCGGGCCACAGCGAACAGGTCGGCAGGTATCCAAGCTCGCGCGCCGCGCGCGTGCCGTCGAGGATGCCGCCGAAGTGAAAGCGCCGCGCGTTCAGGTCGTAGCGAAACTCGCGACCGATCGTGAGGGAGCGCAGCCCGTACGCCGGCGCCAGAAGCGGACCCGGGAGCGGGATGCAGCGGCGCCCCGCGAGGCGCACGATCGCGGACAGCGGCAGCGTATCGGCGCCGGCGATGTTGAACACGCCGACGGCGCTGGACTCGGCGGCTAGCAAGATCGCGTGCGCGTAGTCCTCGGCTGACATCACGTTGATCATCGGATCGAATCCGAGTGGCCGGAAGCAGACGCTGGATTGGAGGTAGTCCCACAGCTGACTGCCTGTTTCCCCGGCGAGGACCTCGGCGCAGCGAAGTACCGCGATCGACAGCGAGGTGCGCCCGAACTGCGAACACACGGTCAGATCTGCTTCGACGCGGTCGCGGATCCACTGTGGCACGCGGGGATCGAGCTCGAGGGGAACGTCCTCGTCGAGGAGGTTGGGTTCGGAGGTGCGGATCGCGTAGACGTCCCCGACGCTGCGGTGCACGAAGCGCCGGATCGTCGGATGGCGCTCGCACTCGAGGACGAGCTGGCGCGTGGTCTCGACGTTGATGGCGTGGGCGGCAGACCCGGTGACCCGTGAGCTGCGGTGCTGCGCTCCGTGAATCACGGTGTCGATGCCGAGCTCGCGCGCCGTCCCGAACAGCAGATCGTGGACCGCCCTCGAGCGCGTGAGATCGACGGCCTGGTACTGGAAGCGCGAACGCGAGCAGGACGCCGGAACGGCATCTGGCTCGAGACCCACGGCGAGGACCTGGCCGACGCGGGCGTCCGCGAGCAAGCCCTCGACGATCATGATGCCGAGCGGCGTCGTCGCGCCGGTGACGAGGACGTTCATGGCAGGTCCCTCGCCGTGAGGCCGTGCAGCACGAGATCTGCGACCGCACGACGCGTCGTGGCGGCAGCCGCGGCGAGGCAGGCGGGGTCGTCGGCATCATCGGGTGCATGGTCCCGGTGAAGCTCGACCGGGCGACCGTAGTGGATCCGGAACCGGACCGGCAGAGGAAGGGGCGCCATCGGAATCGGGAGGTACGGCGCGCCGAACAACTTCCAGCGGAGGCGCAGGAGGACGGGCCAGCTCTCCTCGGCGCCGATGATCGCGACGGGGATGATCGGCGTCCGGTACCGGATCGCGAGCTCGGCGTGCCCGACCCGCCAGTCCTGCAGCTCGTAACGGTGACGGAAGGGCTTGGCCGGACCGGTCACTCCCTCCGGGAACACCGCGAGCAGCTCGCCGCGATCGAGGAGACGGCGGACGTTGGCGCGCGTGCCACTCACGGCACCTGTGCGAGCGAACAGGGTGCTCACGATGGGCAACGCCGGTACGAACCGATCAGCGATCGTCCGGACGATCCGCCCCGTCCGGTGAACGACGTCCGTCCACAGCATGGCGGCGTCGATCGGCAAGATGCCGCCGTGGTTCGCGACGAGGATCGCCGGACCCGACGTGGGGATGTTCTCGTGGCCACACGACTGCACCGCGAAGTAGCGCCGGTACAGCGGCATCGCAGCGCGCAGAACCCGCGCGACGGTGGGTGGATGAAGGCCGAAGGTGTCGAAGCCGTAGCCCTCGTCGTGAAACCCCATGGCAGGAGAGCGAGCAAGCGCGGTACCAGCGCCAACGGGCCGACAACGGAGGTCTCGTGCGCAACGGTTGCGCGGCGCCCGAGGTCGACGCAAAGGCTGCACGAACGGTCGGCGCGTCCTCCGGGTTTCGCGTTGGCGCGCTAGTTGAAGGAGTCCTGGGTATGACGCTCCCCCGCACGATCCTGGTTCCCACCGACTTCAGCGAGCATGCGGATCGCGCGCTCGCCTATGCGGTGGAGCTCGCGGCTTCGCTCGACGCCACCATTCACCTCGTTCATGCGATCTCGATCACCATCGTCGGCCTACCCGAGATGGGTGTCGCCTATGGCGCGATGGTGATGGAATCCGCGACGAAGGCGGCACAGGACGAGCTCGAGGCACGGGCGACGCGGTACCGAGATCGGGTCGCACTCGCCCCAGGCCGCATCGAGGTCGGCGATGCGCGCGAGGTCATCGACCAGGTCGCGAAGGTCATCGATGCCGATCTCATCATCATGGGAACTCACGGCAGGCGAGGACTGCGGCGCATGATCCTCGGAAGCGTTGCCGAGACCGTCGTTCGCTCGGCTCCATGCCCCGTGCTCACCGTGCCGACCAAGCATTCCTGATTCCCTCACTACCGTCACCAAGGAGAACTACATGACCACTGCTCCTCCCCCCGTTCAGGTCGTCGTCGCCTATGACTTCTCACCCAGCTCGGAGCAGGCCCTCCGCAGTGCCGTCGATCTCGCGGCGCGCGAGACCCACCACGTGCTCCACATCATCGGGATTCTCGATCCTCACGATCGCGTGGTGATCGAGGGCAAGCCGGAGCAAGCGACCTATGACGCTGCCGAGAAGATCCAGAAGCTGATCAAGGACCACACCGCAGCGGCCTTTGCCGGGCGGCCGACGCAGGGGGACGTCCAGTTCTACGTCCACGCGCGGATCGGCAAGTCTGCGGTCGAGATCCTCGCACTCGCCGAGGAGGTCGGTGCCGATCTGATCTACATCGGCAGTCACGGCAAGACCGGGGTCGAGCGGTTCCTGCTCGGGTCGGTCTCGGAGCGTGTCGTGCGGGAGGCGAAGTGCCCCGTGCTGGTCGCGCGTCTCAAGACCTACGCCGACGTCAAGCTGCTCAAGGTCACGGCGTACGAGCACGACCGCACACCGCACCGCGAACCGCACGTCTACAGCTACACGAACCGCCAGGTCATCCTGCGGCCCGACGCCTGGCCGATCTGAGCCGGGCCGTACGGTTGGCGGACCGTATGCAACGGAGGTGAGCATGAACGCCACGTCCTGGATCGAGACGGCACCGATCAGCGAGCCGCCGCGCGCTCGACGCCTGCGCGCCGCCGCGAACGGAGGCGTCATTACGGCCCTCCTGTTCGTCGCAGCGTCGCTGGGCGGCCTCGCGCTTCCCGATGCCTACGCGCGAGAAACGCCGAGCTGGGCCGTCCAGGGCATCGCGCAGGACTGGTTCGACCTGATCATCGCGGGGCCGGCTCTGCTGATCGCGTCGCTCGCGGCGTGGCGCGGTTCGCGGCGAGGTCAGCTCGTGCTCGGGGGCTTCCTGCTCTACGCGATCTACACGCTGATCATCTACGCGTTCGGCGTGCACCTCAATGCGTTGTTCCTCGTCTACTGCGCGGGCCTCGGCGTCGCGCTGTACAGCCTGATCGCGCTCGCGCGCGGCCTCGGTCCGTTCGAGGACGTCACCCCGTGGAATCCACGCACTCCGCGACGCAGCGTTGGTGCGTTCCTCGTCTTTGTCGGCGTCGCGTTCGGTGCACTGTGGTTGATGCAGCTGATCCCCGCGATGCTCCACGGCGCGGTGCCGAAGGAGCTCGTCGAGACGGGCCTGTTCACGAACCCGATCCATGTCCTCGACCTGTCGTTCATCTTGCCGCTGCACGTGATCGCTGGTGTCTCGCTGTGGCGCAGGCGCTCGATCGGAGTCGCGCTCGCTACGGTCGTCCTGGCGTTCGGCGTCTTGATGGCAGCCTCGATCGGTGTGCTGGTCGTGATGATGGAGCTCTCGGCAATCACCGATGGAGGTATGCCGGTCGCGGTGGCGATGGCCGCCGTCAGCCTGAGCGCCCTCGGGTTGCTTGCCTGGGTGGTCCGGACCGTTCCCGAATGAAGCCCGATCGTGGGGTCGGTCACTACCTCCGTGACATCGTCTATGGCGCCCTCGACGGCGTGATCACAACACTCGCGGTGGTCTCCGGCGTTTCGGGTGCTGCGCTCGCTCCAGAGATCGGACTGATCCTGGGCCTCGCGAATCTGTTCGGCGACGGGTTCTCGATGGGCGCGAGCAACTACCTCGGGCTCGTGTCCGAGCTGTCGCAGCGCGGCGTGAGCAAGGACGTCGAGAAGCCGTTGCGGCATGGTCTTGCCACGATGCTGGCGTTCATGGTCTTTGGCGCCGTTCCCCTGACCGCGTACCTCTTCCCGGGCGCGATGGCTCCACGGTTCGCCGCCGCGGCGCTGCTCGCGCTGGTCGCGCTGGTCGCGCTGGGGATCCTGCGTGCGCGATACGTCGAAAAATCACGGTGGCGGAGCACGCTCGAGGTCGTTGCGATCGCCGTCCTCGCCGGCGCGGCGGCCTACAGCACCGGCGCGATCACGGCGTACTTCGTACGCTGAGCGCGCAGTTCGACATCGCGCAGAAGCTGCGGCTGCGTCGCGTACAGCGCAAGCCCCGCGTGATCGACCGGGCTTCGTGCGGTCCGTGCATGGCACTCGCCTTGCGACAGCCCTGATCACCATGCGCGTACAAGACATCATGACGAAGTCGGTTCGTTCCATCCCCTCCAACCTCGACACCGCGGCTGCCCGTCATACGATGAAGTCGGCGCGGGTTCGCCATCTCGTCGTTGTCGACGATGGTCGCGTGATCGGAGTGTTGTCGCAGCGAGACCTCGGCGGCACGCGCGAGGAGTCGCTCCCGGCGGGAACCGTGCAGGCCGTGATGCACTCGCACGTCGTCGTCGCCGCGCCGGAGACCTCGGTGCGCGAGGCAGCGAACCTCTTGCGTGGACACAACATCGGCTGTCTGCCGGTGCTCGACGGCAAGAAGCTCGTCGGGATCGTGACCACGTCCGATCTCCTGCGCCTCATCGGGCAGGGCGTGGAGAAGGGAGTCGAGCGCAGCACGCGGTGGACGCTGAAAGGCCGTGGCCCGCGTCAGGCCCCGGTCCAGCGCGCCAAGAAGCGCTGAGCGCTCACCGTGGTGCAGGCCCGGCCTTCGCGCTCTTGCTCTCGAGCTCGAGGGCGGTCCGGCGCTGGAGCTCGCCCACGAGTGCAGGCTTGCCCACGGAGATGGAGAGGGTCACGCCGCTGGTATCCCCGCGAGCGTCGACGATCAGCCCCGGGAGATCGAGAGGGCAGTCCTCCATGCCTGCGGGGGCGAGCATCATCCATGCGCGATGACACCGAAGCTCGGTAAGCAGGCGCTCCGGCGTACCCGCGCCAGGAGAGAGATAGACGACCACCCCGGACGCGGTGTTCCATCCGCTCACTCCGTAGCGGCGCAGCGGAGAGATCGACGCGTCGGTGGCGCCGACCTCGCTACACCGGTCCTCGTACTGCTTCTGGAGTGCGAGCGCGCTGGCGCGGTGCGTTTCGGCGAGCCGCTCGTGCTCGTTGATGTCCCACGTTCCGAACCAGACGCCGGTATCGGGGTGGTCGGGCTGAGCGCTCCGAGCATCGGGCCACGCGGCTTGCCGGGTACCCTGCGCCTGGTGGTCGCGCGCTTCCGCGACGTGGTCCGACGCGTAGAGCCCGCGCGGGCCGCCGCGAGGCTCCGGGCGCGGTGTGGTCGCACAGGCCGTGATGAATGCGAACCAGAGGTGCGTTCTCATGATCCAGGAGGAAGCACGGTCCATGCCTGCCACCATGCCCGAGCCTCCACCAAGGGAATCGGCTATGGTTCCCGCCGCATGGAGGGGGGCACCCGGATTCTCGTCGTCGACGACAATTCCGAGAATCGTGCGCTCGCCCAGGCGACCCTCGAGGACGACGGGTACGAGGTCATCCTCGCGTGCGGCGGAGCCGAAGGGATCGAGGCGTTCTCGCGCGAGCATCCGGCGTGCATCCTCCTCGACGTCCGGATGCCCGGGATCGATGGCCTCGCGGCGTGCGCCCAGATCCGTGCACTCCCCGGCGGCGACGATGTCGCGATCGTGTTCGTGACGGCGCAGCGCGAAGTCGAGACGTTCGACCGGGCGATCGCTGCCGGCGGAGATGACTTCCTGACCAAGCCGTTTCGTCCGAGCGAGCTCGTCGTGCGCGTCCGGGCCGCGCTCCGGGCCCGGGTCCTCGCGGGAGAGCGCTCGGTTCTGTACGAAGAGATCAAGCGTCAGCGTGATGCGCTGCAGCGGCTCCAGCTCCACAAGGAGCAGCTCGCCGGGTTCCTCGTGCACGACCTCAAGAACCCCGTCGGCGCGATCGACCTCCAGGCGCTGCGCGTCCTCCGCGATCCGGCCGCGTCCGAGCGATCGAAAAGTGCTGCGAATGCGATCCGCGACGAGGCACGCGGGCTCCTCCGCATGATCTTGAACCTCCTCGATCTCAGCAGGGCCGACGAAGGGCGGCTCGCACCGGCGCGCGAGCCGCTCGATCCGCGCGCGCTCGTGGACAAGGTGCTCGAGGAGCTCCGTCCTCGCGCCAGCGAGTCGAGGATCACGTTGCGCGCGGAGGTGACCGCGACGCGGTTCAGTGCGGACGCTGATCTCGCGACGCGCGTGCTCGCCAACCTGGTCGAGAACGCGATCCGCCACACGCCCGAAGATTCGGCGGTCAGCGTGACCGTGCGCGAGGTTGCCGGCGGCGTCGAGTGGAGAATCTGCGACGCGGGTACCGGGATTCCCGAGGACCAGCGCGCCCAGGTGTTCGCGCGGTTCGAGACCGCGGGTTCGAGCTCGCAGAATCGTGGCCTCGGCCTGGCATTCTGCAAGCTCGCGGTCGAAGCGCACGGTGGCACGATCTGGATCGAGGACGCGGCACCCGGTGCGGTCTTCTGCCTGAGGTATCCGCATGAGTGACCTGCCGTATCGCGATCTCGTCGACGCTGCGCCCGACGGACTGATCGTGTGTGACCGGGAGGGGAAGATCCTCCTCGTCAATGCGGAGGGAATCCGGATGTTCGGGTACTCCGCCGAGGAGCTCGTCGGCACGTCGGTCGACATCCTCGTGCCGGCATCGATTCGGCCGCGCCACCACACGCACGTCACCGGTTACACGGGGGCGCCACGCCTGCGTCCGATGGGATCGGGCCTGGATCTGCTCGGGACACGCAAGGACGGCACGGAGTTCCCCGTCGAGATCAGCCTGTCCCCGATCCAGAGCGAGCGGGGGCTCCTGATCACCGCCGGCATTCGCGACATCTCCGAGCGCCGCGCACTCGAGAGCGACAAGCGGCGAGCAACGGCCTACCTGTCCTCCGCGGTCGAGGCGGTCCAGGATGCGTTCGCGCTGTTCGACGAGCACGATCGGGTCGTGATGGTCAACAGCGCCGGGCGCACCCTGCTCGGCAGCGACATCCACACACCGATCATCGGGATGACGTTCGACGCGGTGCTGCGCGTGGCGCTCGCGGGCGGTGCGTTCGACTTCAGCAACGAGACGCGCGACTCGTTCTTCGCGCGCTGGATGGCCTATCACCGGAACCCATCGGGCACGCTCGACGTGCGCACCGGGACCGGCCGCTACCTCCGCGTCACGGAGCGCCGGACCGCCGAGCAGGGCACGGTGACCGTGATCGCCGACGTCACGGATGACGTTCAGCGTGCCGAGGAGCTCCAGAGCGCGCGCGAGACCGCCGAGGCAGCGAGCGCGGCGAAGAGCGAGTTCTTGTCGTCGATGAGCCACGAGCTCCGCACCCCTCTCAACGCGATCCTCGGCTTCGCACAGCTCCTCGAACGCGATCGCAAGAACCCTCTCGATCCGCGGCAGATCGATCGCCTCGGCCACGTGCTGCGTGGAGGCGAGCACCTCCTGCGGTTGATCGACGACGTTCTCGACCTCGCGAAGATCGAGGCGGGTCGGATCACCACCTCGGTCGAACCGGTCGACGTGAAGGACGTCCTCGACGAGGTCGTCTCCACGCTCGGCCCGATGGCGAACCGGGCCCAGATCCTGATCGCACCACCGCTCGTCGCTGCCGCTCTGCCTCACGCCATGGCCGATCGCACGCGGCTGGCGCAGATCCTGATGAACTTCGGTTCCAACGCGATCAAGTACGGCAAGGCGGGTGGTCACGCTCGATTCGAGGTGACGTCCGATGCACACACGATCCGGATCACGACGGTCGACGACGGCATCGGCATTCCCGAGGACAAGCGCCACAAGCTGTTCGAGCCGTTTCAGCGCGCCGGGCAGGAGACGGGACCGATCGAGGGAACGGGCATCGGTCTGACGATCAGCAAGCGGCTCGCGGAGCTCATGCACGGCTCGGTCGGGTTCTCGAGCACGGTCGGCGTGGGGTCGCAGTTCTGGATCGAGGTCCCCATCCATCGCACCGCGAGCGGCGAGATCGACCGGGCGAGGGCGGTGGTGCCAGCAATGTCTCCGCTCGCGACCGATCACGGGGTGCGACACACGATCGTCTACGTCGAGGACAACCCGTCGAACATTGCCTTCATGCGCGCGCTCATCGGGGAGCTCGAGACCGTCGAGCTCCTGACGGCGCCGACGGCAGAGATCGGGCTCGAGCTGATCCGGTCGCGACGACCAGCGGCCGTGATCATGGACATCAACCTGCCCGGGATCAGCGGCTTTGACGCGGTCGCCCAGCTCAAGCTGTGGCCCGAGACCCGCGACATCCCGGTGATCGGCCTGTCGGCCGCGGCCCTCCCCAAGGACCCCGGCCGTGCGAAGGATCTCGGCTTCTACCGCTACCTGACCAAGCCCGTGAAGGTCGCCGACCTGACGGCGGTTCTCGAAGAAGTGCTCCTCGGCGCGCGCTGACGCAGTCGTTGCGCGAATCGCTCCGCGTGAGCTGGCACGCGGTTCGCTGCTCCTCGGAGCATGAAAGCTCATGACCTCCGTGTCTCGGATCTGATGTCCACGGCCGTGATCACCGCCGACGCGAGCGAGACGGTGAAAGAAGCACACGCGGACATGCAGGTCGGGGTGATTCGACACCTCCCGGTCCTCGACGAACGTCGTCGGCTCGTCGGGATGCTCTCGGACCGCGACGTGCTTCGCGTGGTCGGGACCAAGCGGAGCGGTCGCGTCGCCGAGATCATGACGCGCGAGGTCGTCACGATCCGACCCGATGCGATGGCGCACGAAGCCGCGCGACTCATGATCGACCTCAAGATCGGCTCGGTTCCTGTGATCGAAGAGGACGGAACCCTCGTCGGTGTCGTGACGCAGACGGACTATCTCGAGCTCGCGCGACGAGCGCTCCTCGGGCTACCGCTCGAGCGCTGATCGGGGCTCGCGGCACGTCGCCTGCAGCGCTGGTGGGCATGCCGACCCGTCAGCTTGCGAGCGACGAACCGATCCTCGCCGATGCATTGCTCCTGATCGCGATCGCGGGAGGCGTTCTCGAGCTGTTGTGCAGCACCTGGATGATCATCGAGCTTTTCGGGCTCAACTGAGATCGCGCAGGGTTTGCGCCTCTCCTCGTTTCGACGCAATTCATGCGCACACGTCGTCGCAACTAGTTGAAATTCGCTGGCACGATGTTCGCTATGGAGGGGGCTCGTATGAAAGCTGGTCGGATTCTGGTGGTGGACGACGAGGTCAACGCACGCACCGCGCTGGCGGAGCTCTTGCGCGACGAAGGCTACGAGGTCGAGACCGCGGCTGACGCGTTCAAGGCACTTGGCAAGTACGAGACCTTTTCGCCGCACGTCGTGGTCACGGATCTCAAGATGCCCGGCATGGACGGCATCGAGCTGGTCAAGAAGATCCGCGCGATGGAGGACGCAGCAGCGGTCGTGGTGATGACGGCGTTTGGCGCCGTTGCGTCCGCGGTCGATGCGATGCGGGCCGGTGCAGCCGAGTATCTGACCAAGCCGATCAACTTCGACGAGCTGCTCGTGGTCCTCGACAAGGTATTCGAGCAGCAGGCACTCCGTCGCGAGACCCGTCAGTTGCGCGTGCGCGTCCGTGACCGGGTTGCCCCGAGCAACATCGTCGGCGTCAGCCCGCCGATGCAGCAGGTCTTCGAGGTCGTCGATCAGGTCGCCCCGAGCCGCGCGACGGTGATGATCACGGGTGAGAGCGGTACCGGCAAGGAGCTCGTCGCCAGCGCGATTCATCAGCGATCGCCGCGCGTGAACGGGCCGTTCATCAAGCTGCACTGTGCCGCCCTGGCGGAGTCGCTCCTCGAGAGCGAGCTGTTCGGACACGAGAAGGGCTCGTTCACCGGCGCGTCGGCGCGCAAGGATGGTCGGTTTCAGCTCGCCGACGGAGGGACGCTGTTCCTCGACGAGATCGGAGAGATCTCACCGGCGATCCAGGTCAAGTTGCTTCGGTTCCTCCAGGAGCACGAGTTCGAGCGTGTCGGCGGCACGCAGACCATCCGGGTCGACGTCCGGGTGATCGCCGCCACCAACCGCAAGCTCGTCGAAGAGGTCGCCAAGGGCCGGTTCCGCGAGGACCTGTTCTACCGGCTCAACGTCGTGGCCCTCGAGATGCCGCCGTTGCGCGATCGGCGGAGTGATGTTCCCGCGCTCGCGAAGTTCTTCCTCGATCGATACAACCGGGAGAACGCAAAACAGATCGAAGGGTTTGCGCCGGAGACCATGGAGCTCCTCATCTCCTACGACTGGCCCGGCAATGTTCGTGAGCTCGAGAACGCTGTCGAGCGTGCCGTGGTGCTCACGACGGGCACGACGATCGAGGCGAGGTCTCTGCCGCCCAACGTCCGCCCGCGCCTCACCCCGGCAGGGATGCCGGTGATCCCCGGCGCGACGCTCGGCGAGATCGAGCGCTACGCCATCCTCGAGACGCTGAAGGCCACGGGCGGGTCGACCTCCAAGGCCGCCGAGCTGCTCGGGATCAGCGTGCGCACGATCCAGTACCGGCTCCATCAGTACAACGAGGCGCCGCGCTCCGACGTCGATGTGGTCCGCAAGAGCAGTGTCGCGGCGGATCCGTCCGAGGAGTTGTGATCTCGCTGTTCGAAGAGCTTCTCGGCTATGTAGGTCTCGACGCTGACGACCGCACCCGGCTCGAGGGTCTGCACGACCGGCTCGCTCCCCACTTCGCCGGGATCGCCGAGGTGTTCTACGACGCCGTCTGGAAGCATCCCCGGGCGGCAGCCGTGCTGAGTGGACCGGCGCAGGTCGAGCGGCTGCGGGTGACGCTGATCGACTGGATGGCGAGCGGTCTCCGCGGTCCCTACGACGAGGCGTTCTACGAGAAGCGCTCGCGCATCGGCCGGCGCCACGTCCAGATCGGGCTCGCTCACGAGTACATGTTCACGGCGATGAACGTCGTGCGGTCGGCGTATCACGATCGGATCTCCACGCTGTACTCGCTGGAGGAAGCCAGTGCCGTCACGAGGTCCGTGAACAAGCTCCTCGATCTCGAGCTCGCGATCATGCTCCGGCACTACCAGCTCGACTCCGAGGAGAGGGTGATCGCGCGCGAGCGCCGGATGCAGGTGGACCGGATCAGCGCCATGCAGACGATGACGGCCGGACTCGCCCACGAGGTCCGCAATCCCCTCAACGCCGCCAAGCTCCAGCTCGAGCTCCTCGAGCGCCGGCTTCGTCGCGAGCACGATGATCCGCGGCTGATCGAGCCCAGCGAGCTGGCACAGAAGGAGATCGAGAGGCTGACCGACCTCCTCAATGACTTTCTCGCGTTCGCGCGCCCGCCGGAGCTCCACGTCGAGGAACGCGACATCGTCGAGATCGTGCGCCACATTTGCGACCTCGAACGGATCAGCGCCGAGAAGCGCGGCGCGAGGCTCGCGGCGCTCGTCGCGCCCGAGGTACTGCTCGCGCGGGTCGACTCCGCCAAGCTGTCCCAGGTCGTCCTCAACCTCGTGCGTAACGCGGTCGAAGCCGTGACCGCAAACGGGCATGTGGGAGTCGAGGTCACCAGCAGCCACGACACCTTCACGGTGACCGTGCAGGACGATGGCGCCGGAATTCCTCTCGACGTCCAGGCCAAGATCTACGAGCCGTTCTTCTCGACGAAGGAGGGTGGCACGGGGCTCGGGATGTCCATCGCGCACAGCCTCGTGGCGCTCCATGGGGGGGTAATCCACCTGGAATCGTCGTCGCACGGGACTCGCTTCGAGGTCACCATCCCTCGGCGACAGTAGGCACTCGGTTTGGTGTGCGCCTTTGCCGACGCGATCATCGCGCGCGCTCAGCAACCCTTGCTCCCACCGAGGCCTCCGAAGCTCAGTGCCTGAGGACGACCACGATGACCATGATCACGCCGATGCTGATCGTGGTCCATAGCGTGACGAGCAGGGGAACGGTCAGTTGATCCGAACGGTCAGCGGCCATTCCCCGACGATGAGCAGGGCGCGTGCCAGACCGGGAGCCGCCGAGAACCGCAAACCGTGCGCGCGGTGGTCCCACCGTCCCGCTCTCACGCAGTTCCTGCGCGGACCTGTCGGCCATGTGACGGCACGGCCCTTGATCGTGCTGAGGCCATGCTGACACCTGCCGAGACGACGGCCGCATGCCTGGCGGAGCATGCGAGCCGCGGCCCGCGCTACACCAGCTACCCACCTGCCACCGAGTTCGGCCCGATCTCGCTGGCTCAGGTCGATGGCGAGCTACGTCGCATCGGAGCGGCGTCACAGCCGATCTCGCTGTACGTGCACATTCCGTTCTGCCGCAGCCTGTGCGCGTACTGCGGCTGCAACGTCATCCCCACCCGCGACGAGTCGCGCGGTGAGGGCTACATCGATCGCCTGGCGACCGAGATGACCCTGTTGTCCGGACGGCTGCAGACCGCGCCGGTGACCGAGATCTCGCTCGGGGGCGGCTCCCCGAACTTCTTGCCTCCCCGGATGCTGCGGATCCTGATCGCCGCGATCCAGCGGTACTTCACGATCGCCCCGGATGCCCGGCGCTCGATCGAGCTCGACCCGCGATCGACCAGCTCGTCGCAGATCGAGGCGCTCGCGAGCCTCGACTTCACGTCGATGAGCCTCGGCGTGCAGGACTTCGCGGAGCCCGTCCAGGACGCGATCCGTCGTCACCAGTCGGTGGCCCAGACGAAATGGCTCGTCGAGCATGGCCGTGTCTTCGGTTTCGACGACATCAACATCGACATGGTGTACGGCCTGCCGCGCCAGACCGAGACCAGCTTCGCCGCGACCCTCGAGTCCGTCATCGCCCTGCAGCCGGATCGAATCGCCCTGTTCGGATACGCGCACCTTCCCGCGAAGCTCCCCCACCAGCGCCTCGTCGAGAAGGCCGGCCGGATCCTCGACGGGTTCGAGCGGGCGACGTTGCTCGTGATGGCGATCGAGAAGCTGACGGCCGCCGGCTACGTGCACCTCGGACTCGATCACTTCGCCCGTCCGGGCTCGCGGCTCGCGCGCGCGGCGGCCGAAGGTCGGATGGTGCGGTCGTTCCAGGGCTACGTCGAGCACCTCGCCGATGCCGTGATCGGTGTCGGTACGTCGGGCGTCTCGTCGACGCCGCGGATGCACTGGCAGAACTTTGCGACCCTCGATCAATGGGAGGCCGCGATCGAAGCGCGTCGCCTTCCCGTCCAGCGTGGCTTCGTTCTCGATCACGATGACCGCGCGCGCCGAGCGTTGATCGGCCGGTTGATGTGTGACGGCCGTGTCGACCTCCGGATCCTCGGTCGTGAGTACTCGCTCGATGCTCCGACGTACTTCGCCCACGAGCTGGCGAGGTTGTCCGAGTCGCCGGAGCTGGTCCGCTACGACGCCGAGCAGCAGGAAGTCGTCACGACTCCGGTCGGCAAGCTCCTCGTGCGCAACATCTGCATGGTCTTCGACCGCTATCACCAGGACGATGCGGCGGTGCCGCGCTTTTCGTCCACCATCTAGAGAGGGGGGCCGTATGTCGTTCACTCCGAGCCGCGCGCTGGCCGAACTGATCTCCCAACACGACTCCCTGCGCGTCATGATGGATCTCTGCGAGGACCTCGCAGACAACCTCGACGTGCATCCCGACGGCGATCCGACGATGCTGACGCGAGAGCTGTCGCGGCTGCGACTCGCGTTCGACGCGCACAACAAGTTCGAGGAGCAGCTCTTGCGCCCCGTCCTGCTCGAGCACGACTCGTTCGGTGCGGTGAGGATCCAGCGGATGGTCGAAGACCACGTCCACGAGCACCGCACGATCGGTGAGCGCCTTTCATCTCCTGCGACGGCTGCGTTGCGCGACGTGATCGAGACATTGCGGGCACACCTCGATGCCGAGGAGCGCTACCTGCTGTCGTCGAGAGTGCTCCGCGATGACCTCGTCACCATCGAGGGCGGCAGCTGACGCAGGGCGGCACGTGGCGCAAGGCGTGCGCCCGTTGCACGGGGGCGCGCAAGAGCTGCGGGCTCTGGGCGCAGGAATGGCAGCAGGGGGCGGCACGGGGGTTGCGAAGCAGCACCTTCGATGTCCAACGAGACCCTTCGGTACGACGACGCGATCGTACGCAAGTTCGTCACAGCAACGATCGTGTGGGGGGCCGTCGGGATGCTCGTCGGCCTGTGGTGCGCGCTTCAGCTCGCGCTGCCCAGCCTCAACATCGGGCCGTACTTCACGTTCGGCCGGCTGCGTCCGCTGCACACCAATGCGGTGATCTTCGCGTTCGCGGGGAACGGGATCTTCGCCGCCGTGTACTACTCGTCGCAGCGTCTCCTCAAGGCGCGGCCGCTCGCCCGACTCTCGAGCATCCACTTCTGGGGCTGGCAGACGATCATCGCAGCCGCAGCGATCACGCTTCCCCTCGGCTTCACGCAGGGCAAGGAGTACGCCGAGCTCGAGTGGCCCATCGACATCGCGATCGCCGTCGTGTGGGTCACGTTCGGCGTGAACTTCTTCGCGATGGTGAGGGCGCGCCGCGAGAAGCACCTCTATGTCGCGCTGTGGTTCTACATCGCGACGATCGTCACCGTCGCGATCCTGCACATCTTCAACAACCTCGTGATTCCTGCGGGGCTGTTCAAGAGCTATTCGATCTACGCCGGCGTCGAGGACGCGTTCATGCAGTGGTGGTACGGCCACAACGCGGTCGCCTTCTTCCTGACCACGCCGTTCCTCGGCCTCATGTACTACTTCCTGCCGAAGGCGGCCGGGCGGCCGGTCTTCAGCTACCGGCTCTCGATCCTGCACTTCTGGTCGCTGGTCTTCATCTACATCTGGGCCGGCCCGCACCACCTCCACTACACGGCGCTGCCGCAGTGGGCGTCGACCCTCGGCATGGTGTTCAGCGTGATGCTGTGGATGCCGTCCTGGGGCGGCATGATCAACGGCCTGCTCACGCTCCGCGGCGCCTGGAACAAGGTCGCCGAGGATCCGGTCCTCAAGTTCTTCGTCGTCGGGATCACGTTCTACGGGATGTCGACCTTCGAGGGCCCGATGCTCTCGATCAAGACCGTCAACGCGCTGTCGCACTACACCGACTGGAACATCGCACACGTCCACGGCGGCGCGCTCGGATGGGTCGGCTTCATGGTGTTCGGGATGGTGTACTGGCTCGTTCCGCGCCTGTACCAGACCAAGCTGTACTCGACGAAGCTCGCGACGGTTCACTTCTGGATCGCGACGATCGGGATCGTTCTCTACGTGATCTCGATGTGGGCCGCGGGGATCACGCAGGGCCTGATGTGGCGCGCGTTCGACCAGACGGGCCGCCTCCAGCACCCGGACTTCCTCGAGACGGTCACGCGGCTCATTCCGATGTACTGGGTCCGTGCGCTCGGCGGCTCGCTCTACATCACCGGCCTGATGATCGGCGTCTACAACATCTACAAGACGTGGAAGACGCGCCCCGCGACCTACGAGGAGATCGAGATCGACGTCCCTCCGCAGGTCTCCGCCCACGTGCTCGAGCGGGCCGCGCACCCGCCGGCGCACTGGCACCGGAAGTGGGAGGGGATGCCGGCTCTGTTCACGACACTGACCGTGCTCGCGGTGCTCGTCGCCTCGGCGTTCGAGATCGTGCCGACCTTCCTGATCGCGGACAACGTGCCTCGGATCAAGACCGTCAAGCCCTACACGCCGCTCGAGCTCTACGGCCGCGATCTCTATCTCGCGGAGGGTTGCTACAACTGCCACTCGCAGATGGTCCGTCCGTTCATCGACGAGACGGTGCGCTACGGCCAGAACGGCATCCCGGCGGAGTACTCCAAGCCTGGCGAGTTCGTCTACGACCATCCGTTCCAGTGGGGCAGCAAGCGCACGGGGCCCGACCTCGCACGTGAGGCAGGTCGGCGCGACGAGCTGTGGCACCTGCGGCACTTCGACAACCCACGGACGACCTCACCGGGATCCGTGATGCCCGCGTACTCGCACATGCTCGAGGACACGATCGATTGGAGCGTGATCCAGAATCGCGTCGATGCCATGGCGATGCTCGGCGTTCCGTACGGGACGCCGGAGCTCACCGATGCCGAAGGAATGGCGAGGACGCAGGCTGCCCAGATCTCGGGTGCGCTGTGGATCGCGGGTGGGCCGGCCGATGTGGCTGACAAGGACGTGATCGCGCTGATCGCGTACATGCAGCGCCTCGGGCTCGATATTCGTCTGCCGCAAGGAGGTACCCCGTGATCCGCCTGTCCGAGCTGGTGTCCAAGCTGACACCCGCCCACTACACCGAGCTCGCGCTGGTGTTGTTCATCGCCGTGTTTGTCGCAGTCGCGATTCGCCATGGCGGCAAGCGCCGCGCGTCCGAGCACGCCTCGTGCGCGCAGCTGCCTCTCGACGACGACGCCGCGCCGCGCGGAGGTCGGTCGTGACGCCGCCGAGTGAAGCGCTGACCGCCGACGAGCCGCTCGTCGAGGAAGATCCCGAGGACGCGCGCCTGCTCACGCATGCGTACGACGGCATTCGCGAGTACGACAATCCGCTCCCCGGCTGGTGGAAGTCGATCTTCCTCGGCTCGATCCTGTTCGCGGGATTCTATGGCCTCTACTTCCACCTGATCGAGTGGGGCCGGACCCCTGCTCAGCAGTACCAGACCGCGCTCGCCGACTACGAGAGCAAGAAGGATCTGCGCGCCCGGGCCGAAGCGGCCAACGTCTCGGAGAGCTCGCTCGAATCGGCGACCGCGGATCCCAAGCTCGTCGAGCGCGGCGCGACCGTGTTTGCGACGAAGTGCGTGAGCTGCCATGCGGACGACGGGCGCGGGCTGATCGGCCCGAACCTCACCGACCTCCGGCAGGTCCACGGTGATACGCGCATGCACCTGTTCGACACGATCTCGAAGGGCGTGCCGGGGACCGCGATGCTGGCGTGGGGCGAGCAGATGCCGCAGACCGAGATCCTGGCGGTCACTGCCTTCGTGATCACGCTGCGCGGCAAGAACATCGAGGGCAAGCCGGGGCAGGGCGCACCCGTCAAACGTTTCACAGCTCGAGGGATGTGATGACGCCGTCCGTTCCCAGCGAGCGGGTGCTGTCCACGATGAACGAGGATGGATCGCGCCACTGGATTCACCCGAAGCTCGCGCGCGGTCGGTTCCTGCGTGGCCGACGGGTCGTCGGCTACGCCCTGATCGCGCTGTTCGTCGCGCTGCCGTTCATCACGATCGGAGGTCGCCCCGCGCTGCTCCTCGATCTGATCAGCCGCGAGCTCAGCTTGTTCGGCGGTGTGTTCCGGCCGAGTGACGGGTTCCTCCTGATGCTCCTCGGTCTCACCGTCGTGCTCGCGGTGTTCCTCGTCACCGCGCTGTTCGGGCGGGTGTGGTGCGGGTGGGGATGTCCCCAGACCGTGTATCTCGAGCTCGTGTTCCGGCCGATCGAGCGCTGGCTCGAGGGTTCGCCGGCGCAGCGCCGCAACCTCGACGCGACGCGTGGGCTCCATCGCCGCCGCGTCCTCAAGTGGGGAATCTACGCCGTGCTGGCGTTCGTGCTCGCGAACGTGTTCCTGGCGTACTTCGTCGGCGTCGATCGGCTCGCGCTGTGGGTGTTCGAATCGCCGCTGCAGCATGTCGGCGGCTTCACCGTCGTGATGGGCGTATCCGCGCTCATGTTCTTCGACTTTGCCTACTTCCGAGAGCAGATGTGCATCGTCACGTGCCCCTACGGTCGCCTTCAGTCGGTGCTGCTCGATCGCCAGTCGTTGATCATCGGCTACGACAAGCGCCGTGGTGAGCCACGCGGCAAGCCGCGGAAGAAGCTCCCGGTGATCGGCGAGGCCGGCGGAGATTGCATCGATTGCAGCGCGTGCGTTGCGGTGTGCCCGACCGGCATCGACATCCGCCAGGGGCTGCAGATGGAGTGCATCGGGTGCGCGCAGTGCATCGACGCGTGTGACGACGTGATGACGCGCGTCGGCAAGCCCCGCAACCTGATCGGCTACACGTCGCAGGACGAGCTCGCCGGCAAGCCGCGTCGGCTGCTGCGCGTGCGCACGTTCGTGTATCCGGCGCTGCTGGTGGTCGTGTCCACCCTGCTCGTGCTCTCGACGGGCGGCCGCCAGGCCACGAAGATCTGGATCGAGCGGATCCAGGGGCCGAGCTTCGTCGAGTTGCCGGATGGGAAGATCTCGTCGCAGGCACGGATCAAGATCGAGAACGAGAGCGACGAGCCGCGCAGCTACGCGATCGATCTCTCCCATGCTCCCGACGCTGCGCTACGCGCGCCGCAGTTGACGTGGCAGGTGCGCGCCCGCACCTCGGTCGAGATCCCACTGTTCGTCGACGTGCCACGTGTCTCGTTCGTCCATGGCCAGCGCAAGGTCAACCTTCGCATTCACGACGATCGCGGGTTCGCCCGGATCATCGAGCTCACCCTGCTCGGACCGGAAGGATCTTCGCCATGAGTGCTGCGCGTAACTGGACCCTCGCGATCATCGGCTTGCTCGGCGGCAACCTTGCGGCGATGGCGGTCATCGCCGTGACGGCGCATGCCGATCAAGCGCAGATCATCCCCGCCTACGACGTCGCCGCGGCGCACTACGATGACACCATGGCCGAGGCCGAGCGCAGTCACGCGCTCGGCTGGTCAGCGACCGCGGCGCTGCACGACGGGGAGATCGAGGTGCAGCTCGTCGACGAGCGAGGCGTGGTGATGCGTGATGCGCGCGTCCGCGTCGGCGGCTATCAGCGATCGCGTGCCGTCGATCGGTTCGATGTCCAGCTCGCGGCGTCTGGCGACGGCAGCTACCGGGCGCCGCTGCGCGCGGCGGGTCTGTACGACGTGACGATCGTCGTGCAGCGCGGTGCCACCGTGTTCACTCAGCGACGAGCGGTGGAGGCACGGTGACCACACTGCTGTCCGGGATCCTCGTCGCGAGCCTGCTCGGAAGCCTGCACTGCGTGGCGATGTGCGGGCCGTTGATCGGACTCGCGGGTGGAGCGCGTTCGGTCCGCCTCGCGCTGGTTCACGCGCTCGGTCGGCTGACGACCTATGTCCTGCTCGGAGTCGTGGCTGGCCTCGTTGGCCGCGCGATCGATCTCGCGGGCCGGATCGGCGACGTGCAACGCGCCGCGACGATCGTCGCGGGGATTGCGCTTCTTGCCTGGGCAGCCGTCGCGATCGCCACCGCCGCGGGTTGGCGCCGGCCCGGTCACATGCGCGCGACTCTGTTTCGCCGCGGTCTGACCCAGCTCCGCGGCCGGCCGACGACCCGGACGTGGATGGTTGGTGTGCTGACGGGGTTCCTGCCGTGCGGTTGGTTGTGGGCGTTCGTGGTCTCGGCCGCGGGGACCGCGAATCCGGCGGCAGCAGCTGCGGTGATGGCGGTGTTCTGGCTCGGCACGGTGCCGGCAATGACGGGCGTACTCGCTTTCGGCGGACCGCTGATCGACCGCCTCCGCGCGCGACTGCCCGTCGTGACGGCGGTGGCGCTCGTCGTGATCGGGATCGGGACGCTGTCGGTGCGGTGGACCGACGCGGGCTCCTCCGGCGTCGCGCGGCCGTCGTGCCACGAGGTCGCGCGATGAGCGCGCAGCTCCAGCTCGCGTGCGCGCACTGCGGGTTGCCCGTGCCTGCGGGGCGTGTCGTCGAGCGTGACCTCGCGTTCTGCTGTGCCGGGTGCGAGGTCGTTCACGCCGCGATCGGGGAGCACGGCCTGCAGCGGTTCTACGAGCTCCGCGACGAGCTGCCGGGTGCCCCCGCGCATCCGACCGCGCGGGGCTACTCCGAGCTCGATGATCCCGCGTTTCAACGGATCCACGTCGAGATCACCGAGACGGGCCTCTCCCGTGCGGCGCTCTATCTCGAGGATCTCCAGTGCGCCGCGTGCGTGTGGCTGGTCGAGAGCGCACCGCACTGCGTCCCGGGTCTACGCGAGGTCCGGATCGATCTCGGCCGGAGTCGCGCGGATGTGAGCTGGGATCCAGCCACGACGTCGCTGTCGACCGTCGCACGCTGGCTCGATCAGATCGGCCACGCGCCTCATCCGTATCGGGGCCTCGATCGCGACCACCAGCGCCGCCTCGAGGATCGCAGCTTCCTGATCAAGCTCGGTGTTGCGGGTGCGGCGATGGGCAACCTGATGTTGCTGGCTACCGCGCTCTACGCGGGACTGATCGACGCGATGGACCCGAGTGTCACGACGTTCTTTCGCTGGGCGTCGATGGTCGTCGCCATCCCGGCGCTTGGATATGCCGCGACCCCGTTCTTCCGGACGGCGATCGGAGCGCTACGCCTCCGTCGGCTCCATCTCGATCTGCCGCTGTCGATCGGGATCGCGGCCGGTCTTGGCTGGGGCGCGGCGAACGTGCTCCGCGGGACAGGCGAGATCTACTTCGACACGCTGGCGATGCTGGTGTTTCTGCTCCTCGTGGCCCGCTGGGTGCTGATGCGCCATCAGCGTCGCGCGTCGTCCGCCGCGGAGTTGTTGCTGGCACTCACGCCGAGCCGCGCGCGCCGGATCGAGGGCGGTGGTCATGTGGACGTGCCGATCGAGGCGGTCGTCATCGGCGATCTCCTCGCGGTCCTCGTTGGAGACGTGATCCCCGTCGACGGGGTGATCGTCGACGGACACTCCGCACTCGACGTCGGTCTGTTGACGGGCGAGTCGCGGCCGACCGAGGTCGGCCCAGATGACGTCGTGCACGCGGGGACCGCGAACATGGCAGCTCCGCTGATCGTGCGTGCGACCGCGGTCGGCGAGGCGACACGCGTGGGCGCACTCGTCGCGAGCATCGAGGCGCTGTCCGCGCGCAAGGCGCCGATCGAGCGGCTCGTCGATCGGATCGCGGGACGGTTCGTGGCGATAGTCTCGCTCGCCGCGCTCGCGACCTTCGTCGGCTGGTCGTTCGTCTCCGTGGCTCTCGGCGCGGAGCATGCGATGGCGCTCCTGATCGTCACCTGTCCGTGCGCACTCGCGCTCGCGACGCCGCTCGCGGTCACCGTCGCACTCGGGCGCGCCGCGCGCCGCGGTATCCTCGTCAAGGGTGCGGATGCGCTCGAGCGGCTCGCCACGCCGGGCGTCGTGTTTGTCGACAAGACCGGGACGTTGACGGCCGGCAAGCTCGCCGTTGCCTCGTGGCGTGGGGACGTCGATGCGGCTGGTCTCGCCGCGGCGGTCGAAGCCGGTAGCGATCATCCGATCGCGCGCGCACTCGGGGCCTATGCCGGAGCGGCGGGCGTTGCGAGTAGCATCCGCGAGACGCTGGGTCAGGGGATCGAGGCGACCGTCGGAGGACACCGCGTCGTCGTCGGTTCGCCGTGGTGGGTCCGGGCGCAGGCACTGTGTCGGCCCGCGATCGAGGCGTGGATCGCAGAGCTCGCCGAGCGCGGTGAGACGCCCATCGTGATCGCCGTCGATGGAGTCGCGACGGCGGTTGCTGGACTGGCGGATCCGATCCGCGCGGACGGGCGCGAGGCGATCGACGCATTGATCCGTCTCGGCTGGCGCGTCGAGATCCTGTCGGGAGACGATCGTCGCGTGGTGGCCAGCGTCGGCGCTGCGCTCGGAGTTCCGGTCGAGCGGTGTCACGGAGGGGTCACGCCCGAAGGCAAGGTGGCTGCCGTGCAGGCAGCGCGGCTCGGTGGTCCGGTTGTGATGGTCGGTGATGGAATCAACGATGCTGCGGCGATGGCCGCCGCGACTGCAGGGATCGCGGTGTCCGGAGCCGCCGAGGTGGCGATCGACACGGCCGATGTCTATCTACGCTCTCCGTCGATCACGGCGATCGCGGAGACGATCGCCGGGGCGCGCGCGACGCTCGCCACCATCCATCGAAACCTCCGGTTCTCCCTGGTCTACAACCTCGCCGCCGGGACACTCGCCGTGACGGGTTTGATCCATCCCCTGATCGCGGCGCTCGTCATGCCGCTCAGCTCGCTGACCGTGCTTGCCAGCTCGCTGCGATCGACCGCGTTTCGAGGTGACCGATGAACGCTCTCTTCCTCGTGCTGCCGCTCGCTCTGCTGATCGCCGCAGGAGCGGTGCTCGCGTTCGCCTGGTCCGTTCGCTCGGGTCAGCTCGATGATCTCGACACGCCACCGCGCAGGCTCCTCCTCGACGAGGAGCACCGCGCACCATTTGCATCGCCCGGCGAAGGCGCCCGCAAGAATTGCGTCGAACCGATCGCCACCGTCGACCAGTGATGCTGTCCGGACATTGCGTTTGGGGTGGCACGAGTCGTGTTAGATGCCGACACAATGCGCCTCAACCTCCTGCTAGCGCTCGCTCTCGTGGCCTGTGAAGGCCCTGCGGGTCCCGCAGGACCGCCCGGGAGCGAAGGGGGGGAGCCGGGTGGTCCAGGTTCCGCGGGCACGCCCGGACAGCCCGGAGCGTCTCCATGGGTCGTCGGCGACGGCGTCGACATCGCCGTGCAGACGCTCACCGTGTCGGCGACGGCCGCGACGGTGCGCTTCACGTTGAAAGATGGCGCGGGCAGACCGCTCGATCGGTCCGGGATGCTCACCGAGGGGACGGTCAACGTGAGCTTCGTGCTCGCGCAGCTCGCGGTGCTCTCCGATAGCTCACCGGGCCACTACACCGCCTACACGACGAACACCACGGCGACCAAGGCGGCGACGGAGTCCACGGGCACGTTCGCCACGGTCGACGTCCTGCAGGGCGTGTACGACTACACGTTCGCGGCGCCGCTCACCGGCTTCGATGCGATGCGCACGCAGACCGTCGCGGGGCTCGTGGTGCGGACCTTCCGCGGTGCGCAATCGATCGACCGCGATACGACGTCGGTCGTGCCGGGGGGCGGAACGCCCGCGGTGCGCGAGCAGGTCGCCGACGCACGCTGCGATAGCTGTCACAAGGATCTCGACGCGCACGGCGGACGCTGGAATCAGGTCGCTCAGTGTGTGATGTGCCATCAGCCTCAGTCCTCGGATCCGATGGGGACGCCGGTCGACTTCAAGGTGATGGTTCACAAGATCCACCGCGGCAAGAACCTGCCGTCGGTGGTTGCGGGCCAACCGTACCAGCTCGTCGGTTTCGGCAACTCGGTGTACGACTTCTCGACCGTCGCGTTCCCGCACAACATCGCCCGCTGCGAGTCGTGCCACGGCGGAGCGCAGGGAGATCGCTGGAAGACCCGGATGTCGATCGCTGCCTGCACGTCGTGCCACGACACGACGATCTTCGACGGAATCCCGGTTCCTCCGCAGGTCGCACACTCGGGTGGAACGGGACCAAACCTGACCGAGTCAACCTGCGCCACCTGTCACTCGTCGTCCGCGGTGATCGCACCGGTGGACGTCGAGCACTACCAGGGGCTCCTCGATCCGAGCTTGCCGACGTTCACGTTCGAGATCCTCTCGATGACGAACACGGCACCCGGTCAGACGCCGGTGATGACGTTCAAGGCGCTGGAGAACGGCGCTCCACGGGACCTGCTCGCCGCACCGATGAGCATCGTGGCGACGGTCGCAGGCCCGAACACCGACTTCGCGAGCTTCACGCAGGCGCGGATCCAGGGCACGGGTGCCGTGGGCACGCTCGCCGTCGTCGACCTCAGCACTGGCGTCTACTCGTACACGTTCCCCGCGACGTCCGCGATCGCGCCGACCGCGACCGGAAGCTACACGGTCGGTGTCGAGGCATCCTTCACCCCGCCAATCGTGCCACCCGCGACGACGTCACCGCGGCTCGCGCCCCTGTCGCCGACGCTCGCGTTCTCGGTGACCGATTCCACGGTCGCTCCCCGGCGCCAGATCGTCGCCACCGCGACGTGCAACGCCTGCCACAACGATCTCGCGTTCCACGGTGGCGGTCGCAAGAATCCGAACTACTGCGTGCTGTGCCACAACCCGAACAAGGCGAACGATCAACGCGTCAGTCGGTTCGAGGGCTCGACGGTGCTGGCAGAGCCCGTCGACTTCCGCGTGATGATCCACAAGATCCACATGGGCGAGGCGCTGTCGCAGCCGTACATCCTGGGTGGGAACCCATCGCCAACGGCAGCAAACCCGGCGGGTACGCCGACGGACTTCGGCGAGGTTCGGTATCCGCGCAAGCGCACGGACTGCGCTGCTTGTCACACGAGCAAGAACTGGACGCTTCCGATGGTGGCGTCGACGGCCTACCTGCCGAGCACGGCCCTCGAGATGAGGTGCACCGAGCCACCCGGGGATGACGCCAACAACTTCTGCGAGACGGCGTTCTGGGGCGTGAGCAACACGATCAAGATCGCACCGCAGACGTCGGTGTGTACGAGCTGCCATGACCAGCCGTACGCGGCAGCGCACGCACTCATCAACACGACGCTGATGGGCGCAGAGTCGTGCGCGACCTGCCACGGCGACGGCAAAGAATACGACGTCTCGAAGTACCACGGACCTCCGTGAAGTCATGGCTCGTGCTCGTGCTCGTGCTCGTCGCGATCGCCGCGTGCTCCGAGCCACGCGAGCTCGCCGCGCCGTGCGCCGACTGCTCGGGTGACGTTCACCCGCGCGGGATCCTCGACGAGACCAGCGACGACTTCCACGGCAAAGAGCTCGCGCGCAGAGACTGGGACTTCGCGCTGTGCGCGACCTGCCATGGCGAGGACTTCGCTGGCGGGCCAGCGAAGAAGGCCTGCACGACGTGTCACACCGACGGACCGACGGCCTGCGTGACCTGCCATCGCGACGGCCCCACGACCGGTGCACATGCCACGCACCAGAACGCGGCGCTCGCCTGCGGCGAATGCCACACCGTGCCCGCAGCATGGGACGCGCCGGGCCACATCCTCGGGGATAGCGCGCCTGCCGAGATCACGTTCGGTGCGCGCGCGCAGCTGACGCCGGTCGCCTCCGACCGCAAGGGGGCGCCGACCTTCGCCGACGGTACGTGCGCGAACGTCTACTGCCACGGCGATGCGCTCCATGCCGGAGGTGGGACGGTCACGCGTCCGCGCTGGGATGATGCGAGTCCGCCGGGAACGTGTGGTCGCTGTCATGGTGCGCCGCCGCCGAGCCACACGCAGACCGCATGCGCGGCGTGTCATCCGGCGAGTGCACCGCACATCGATGGCGCGACGCAGCTCGGGACGACCGCCGGCTGCGATGGCTGTCACGGCACGCCGGCATCACCAGCTCCTCCGCGTGATCTGATGGGGAACGTGTTCACGACGGCCCTCGGCGTCGGCGCGCACCAGGCTCACCTCGGTGCTCCATCGGGCCTGCGCGGTCCGATCGCATGCGCCACCTGTCACCTCGTTCCGGGGACGGTCACTGCGCCGGGTCATATCGATTCGGCGTTGCCGGCGGAGGTCGAGCCCGCGCTGGGATGGGATCGCGTGACGGCGACCTGCACGACTGCAGCGTGTCACGGTGCGGCGCGCCCGGCGTGGACGACGTCGGGCGGAGCCGCGTGCGGGACCTGTCACGGCATTCCGCCGGCGACACCCAGCCACACACCAGGGATGCCGTTGACGCTGTGCGCCTCGTGCCATCCCGCCTCGGTCACACCGTCGGGATCGATCGTCATCACCGCCGGACCGAACGGACCGACGAGCGAACACATGGATGGGAGCGTCGATGCACCTTAGTCCGCTGATCTTGATCGCTCTGGGCGCGGCGGTCGTCGCGGCCCTGCTGTTGCTGTGGTTTCTGATCAAGCGACCACCGCTGACACGCAGCACGAAGATCGTTCTCCTGTTCGGGATCGGGCTCATGCCGTTGACCACCGCTGGTACCGGCAACGTCGTCGGCTATCAGGCGATGAAGTCGCGAGCGTTCTGTACGACCTCGTGCCACGTGATGACGCCGTACGGGAACGACTCGGCAAACCTCGAGAGTCTCGGGCTCGCGGCTCGCCACGGTCGCAACGAGGCGTTCGGCGCCGAGAACTGCTACACGTGCCACGCCGACTACGGGATGTTCGGAACGATCACGACGAAGATCGGCGGGCTGCGCCACGTCTACGAGTACACGTTCAACTTCCACCAGCTCTCGCTCGAGGAGGCGCTGCCGAAGATTCATATCCGTAAGCCGTTCCCGAACTCGACGTGCATCCGGTGTCACTCGACGGAGAACCCGCTGTGGAAGAAGGTCGGAGAGCACACGAGCACGCTCGTCGAGATTCGCGCGGGCACCCTGAGTTGCGCGAGCGCGGGGTGTCACGGCGCAGCGCATCCGTTCAGCCACACGATTCACGAGCGCGCGAAGGTGGGGGCGCCGTGAAGCATCCGGTGAGTCGCATCCTCCGGGTCTCCGCGATCCTCACGCTGGTCGCGCTGGCGCTGATGGTGTGGTCGATGCTCGATCCCACGCCGCTGCCGGTGATGATCGCCATGACGGTCGGGCAGGGCCTCGGCACGCTCGCGTTCGGCCTCTACGGCTACGTGATCATCCGCGACTTTCGTCGCAACTACCGCGAGAGCCATAGCGACGGCGATGGCGAGGGTGGCGCCCCCCCATCATGAAGCTCGCGTCGTTCATCGCGATCGCGAGCCTCACGGCGTCGGCCTCGGCCGATCCGTTGCGGCTGCGCGCTGACGCTCTCGCAACGACGGCGTCCCCGGCGGGGCTCCTCGTCCTCGAGGCGGATCGTGCGATCCACAGCGGACTGTCGGCGGAGGCCGTCGTGTGGATCGCAGGGGCGCGCACTCCTGGCGAAGACGCGAGTGGCGATGTGCTGGTGATCGCGGTCGACGCGACGTCGAAGGACGCGCGAGTGCGCGCCCGTGTCGGGAGGTTCGTGGCGCTGCTCGGTGCTCTGCGACCCATCCACGTCGATGGCGCCACGCTGCGGGTCCGGTTGCCGCGGAAGTTCGATGTCGAGGCCGTTGCCGGGATGCCGGTGACGCCGAACGGGCTGACCGCAGGGCGCTCGTGGGACTGGATGGCCGGTGGCCGGATCGCGCGTCGGCTCGGCGACTACGGCTCGGCCGGGCTCGCCTATGTCCAGCGCCGCGACACGGGGATTCGCGCGACCGAGGAGCTCGGCGCCGACTTCGGTGCGGCGATCGACAAGCGCCACGATCTCGGGGTGCGCGCCGCCTACGACCTCGTCAACCTGGGGCTCGCCGAGGTCGGCATCAGCGCGAGCCGGCGCACGAAGGGGTTGCGGACCGAGGTCTACGCGCGCCACCGCTCCAGCTCGCACATGCTCCCCGCGACGTCGCTGTTCTCCGTGCTCGGTGATGTTCCGTCTCAGCGCGTGGGCTCCGTGCTCACCTGGCGCGCGGCACCTCGCCTCGACGTGATCGCTGACGTCGCGGTCCGACGAGTCGATGCCGATGTTGCCGAGGAGCTGGTCGCTCGCGCGCGCCTGCGGCTCGATGATCGTGGCACCAGCGCGATCACCGGCGAGCTCAGGCGGACCGGCGGTGGCATCGAGGCCTGGACGGGCGCGAGACTCGCGGCTCGGCTCGCCTTGCCACGTGCGTTCGCACTCGCGACCGAGCTCGAGCTCGTGATTCCCGATGACGATCGAGGTCGCGGCATCGTGTGGCCGTGGTCGCTGGTCGCGGTTACCTGGGCGCGTTCGTGCTGGACGGTCGCGGTCGCCGTCGAGGCCAGTGCCTCGCCGGAGTACCGCCATCGCGTCGATGGCCTGTTCCAGCTCTCTCGCCGCTGGGAGATCAAGTGAAGCACCTCGCATGGACGCTGGTGTGCGTCGTGCTCGTCGCCTGCGCGGGCGTGCTCGGGTTCAAGCGCTCGTTGCCGGAGACGTTCCCGCACCGCACGCACGTCGTCGCAGGCGTGAGCTGCACGCGCTGTCACGTCGGCATGGAGACCGGGACTGCGCCGCACCTCCCGGAGGACGCGACCTGCGTGAGCTGCCACACCAAGCCTCACGATCCACGGCCGTGCAGCGGATGCCACGTCGCGGAGGGCAAGCTCGCCGCCCTCGTCGAGGCAAAGCAGCACCTCCGCTTCGACCACGCAATGCATCTCAAGGGTCCGGCGAGTGGCAACTGCATGCGCTGTCACTCGGGGATCGCGGATGGTGACGCACAGATCCGGCCGGCGATGGCGACGTGCTTCTCGTGTCACGGCAAGGCGAACACCGCGCGCACGTGCAACACGTGCCACACGAACCTCGTCGAGGAGGGCTCACTGCCGCAGAGTCACCTCGCCCACGACGGCGACTGGAAGCGCGAGCACGGCACGCGAGCGGCCTCCTCGGGTGATCTGTGCGAGACCTGCCACAAGCAGTCGTTCTGCGCGGACTGTCACGGTCAGACCGTGCCTGCGTTGACGGCGCGGCGGCGGTTCGCCGACCCGTTCTCGACGAGCGCGCATCGCGCCGGCTTCGCGGCACGGCACAGCCTCGAAGCGCGCGCGGACCCGGGTGCGTGCGCGACCTGTCATCAGCCCGATCGCTGTGTTGCCTGCCACACATCCCGCTCGGTCGCAGGACCGGGCGTCCGGACACCGCATCCGCGTGGCTGGGTCGGGCTCGCCGCGAGCGACAACCTTCACGGTCGCGAGGCGCGCCGCGACCCCGCGGCCTGCGCGAGCTGCCATGGCGGCGCCGGTGAGAAGCTCTGCGTCGGTTGCCACGCCGTCGGTGGCATCGGTGGAACGCCGCATCCGCCCGGGTGGTCGAGTCGCCAGCCGATGTCCTCGATGCCGTGCAGGTTGTGCCATCCGATCGGAGCGCGATGAGGCGCGCGGTCATGCTCGGTGCGGTCACCGTGCTGATCGTCGCGCTCGTGGTGCAGCTCGTTGCTTGCAACAGTCGCGATCGCGCGCCGCCGGCGAAGGTCCCGATGACGTGGCAGGACGTCCGCACGAGTGCGGGTCACACGGTCCACGTCGCCACCCACGGCGTCGCGTGCCGCGACTGTCACGGTGGGACCGGCTTCGCACGGCCGCCCGCAGAGGTGTGCGTCAAGTGTCACGGCGCGGTGCAGCCATCGCTCCACCTCGCCGACCCGATCGGTCTCGCGTCGGCCCCCGCGTGTCAGGACTGCCACGGCTTCGGCGCAGATCTCAGTATTCGACCGACGAGCTGCATGCGCTGCCACGAGTCCGCGCAAGGGCTCCACACGCCGGCCGTTGGCGCCCATGCGGATCAGCCGTGCGGCGACTGTCATCGAGCTCACGGCACGCCGTCGCTCGAGGTCAAGGCGTGCACTTCGTGCCACGAGGACCAGCAGACCAAGCACGCGGGCACGCGCGGCTGTCTCGACTGCCACTCGATGCACGAGCCGGCACTCGTCGCCGACACGACCTGCGTCCGCTGTCACGCCAAGCAACGCGCCCCGGCCAAGGTCACGTTCGCGGCGATCACGCGCGGGCACCCGAAGTGCTCGAGCTGCCACGAGCCGCATGACTTCGCCGCTGCCGAGGCGAAGTCGTGTGCGAGCTGCCATCCGAACAAGCCGGTGCTCGCGCCGAAGCAGCACGCGCGCTGCCTCGACTGTCACGCGCAGCACGATGGCGGAGTCGCGAAGACGTGCTCGAGCTGCCACGCGCAGAAGGTGTTGCATCCGCGGCCGGCGCCAGGTGGTGGTGCAGCGGCAGCGTGCGCGGGTTGTCATCCGCCGCATGCGCTCGCCGCAGGTCTGAAAGCAGTCGCGTGCGAGAGCTGCCACGCCAAGCCGCACCACGCAACGGCGCGCTGCCTCGACTGCCACTCGCCTCATGCAGGAAAGCCGGCGGTCACGGCGGCGTTGTGCGCGAAGTGTCATGCCGAGAAGACGCGCTCGGTCGCATCGACCGGACATCGAGCGTGCGAGGGGTGCCACACCCAGGCAGCCCATTCACCGTCGACGCCCGCGCCGGCATGTGCGAGCTGCCACGCACCGATCGCAGCGCGGACGAACAAGGGACACGGGACGTGCCTCGGCTGCCACACCGGCGGCGCACACGATCCGGCGCGGCCGCCGCCCTCGTGCGCGACCTGCCATGCGGCGCAGGCGAGCTCTGCGCCCGCCGGGCACAAGGTGTGCGCGAGTTGCCACGAACCGCACAGCGGCAAGCGCCTGCCGGCGGCGACCTGCGCGAGCTGTCACGCCACGCAGGCCGCGACCGGTCATGGCAAGCACTCCGCGTGTGCAACCTGTCATCAGCCGCATGGTCCCAATGGTGTCGCGACGCCACCTGCGTGCGCGAGCTGTCATGCCCCCGCGACACGGCCCGGCCTCCACCGCGTAGGTGCTCACGCTCGATGCGCGAGCTGCCATTCGTCCCACGAAGCTGCGCCGCGCGCCGATCGCGCGACGTGTATGACCTGTCACAAGGGAATCGAGAACCACGAGCCGACGGCGACGAAGTGCTCAGGCTGCCACCCGTTCGGCAATGGGCTCTGATCCAAGGCGGACGGTTCAGCGACAGCAGCTCGGGATCTCGGCGCGGAGCACCGCGATCCCGCGCTCGAGCTTGGCGACGAAGTTCCCGTTGCTCGGGATGACGATCGTTCGTGGGTGATTGGCCCACGCGGCCGTCAAGCGCTCGTCGATGGCGGCGGCCTGCTCGGCGCTCTCCGGCCGCAGCTTGGTGACCGTGTAGCCATCGGCGCGCGTCGGCGGCTGGAGGTGGATCACGGCCGCGTAGCGAGCGAGCTCGCGCTCGTGCGTGGTCTCGAGCTCGTCGAAGTAGTTGGCGGCGTCGCGGGGCCAGTAGGCGAGACCATCGAGGGTGCCGCGATCGCAGACGATCAACGCGGGATGTCCGTCCTCGATCGCGATCCGCTGGAGCTCGATCTGGATGCGCACGATCGCCCTCTGCGCCGCACAGCGCGCGGACGTCGAGTCCCGGCGCGGAAACCCACCGCGCCACAAGATGCTCGCAGCCTCGGGAAGCACGACGACGTGGCGGCAGAACGTGTTCTGCGCGACCTCGAGCAGCGCTGTCTTGCCGGCGCCAGGCCCACCGGTCACCACGACGAGGCGCGGCGAGTGCGAGCGATCGCAGGGGCACGAGACCGTCATAGTGGCGTTCGGACGATCAGGACGTTGCGATCCGCATGGTTCGCGACCTTGCCGGCGACCGTTCCGAGGATTCGATCCAGGCCCGCGTAGCCGTGCGAACCGATCACGATCAGGTCGACGTCGTACCTTCGTGCGGCTCCACAGATTCCATCCCACGGCGTCGCGAGCTCGGTCGCGATCTTCTCGAGCCGGTTGCGCGGAACGTCTGCGGTGAGTCGCTCGAGGTCCGTGTGCGCGTTGCGCCGGAGGACGTCCTCGAGCCGGGCATCCGTGATGTCGAACAGCTCGCGTGGCATGTCGCTCGGGACACCGATCGCGCGGTAGGCGATCAACATCGCATCCTCGAGCTCCGCGAGGCGAAGTGCGGCAGCGAGCACGGCCGGTGCCCGTGGAGAGCCATCGAGGGCGACGAGGATTCGCTTCATGACCGGGGCAATTCACGAACCGGGCCACTCGCGCGTGGCTCGTGTGGGCCCCCTCGGATCGCAGGCCTTGCGCCTCCTGGCCCGCGCGCGCAAACCCTGCGCACCCTGCACACGCGGTGTTCTCGCAGCGTTGGCGCAACCTCTGCACTTGTCCCAGGTGTGATCGAGCTCGAGATGATCGGCGGCGCGGGTACGGTGACTGGTTCCAAGCACCTCCTGAGGACGTCGAAAGCGACGGTGCTCCTCGAGTGCGGACTGTTTCAGGGGCATCGGCGCGAGGGCTTCGCCCGCAACCGGACGCTCGGGTTCGACGCGACGACGCTCGACGCCGTGGTCCTGTCGCACGCGCACCTCGATCACTCCGGGGCGCTGCCGATGCTCTGGCGAAACAACTATCGCGGACCGATCTACGCGACACCGGCGACGCGCGATCTGTGCGTCCCGATGCTCGCGGACTCCGCCTATATCCAGGCCGCTGATGCTGCGCACATCGCGCGGCTGATCGAGCGCGGCGTCGATCTCGAGCCCGTGACGCCGCTCTACGACGCCGACGACGTCACCGAGACCATGGCACTCGTACAGGGAGTGCCGTATCACCACCGGCAGCTGATCGCGCCCGGCGTCGAGCTGACGTTTCTCGACGCGGGTCACGTGCTGGGCAGTGCGATCGTCGTGCTCGACATCGAGGACAAAGGTCGCAGTGCGCGCCTCGCTTTCACGGGGGACCTGGGACACGCGCGGCTTCCGATCCTCCGAGATCCGGAGGTTCCGACGGGCGTCACCAGTCTGATCTCCGAGGCGACGTATGGCGACCGTCGCCATGGCCCGATCCGGGAGACGATGCACGAGCTCGCCCGCGTCATCACGAAGACCGCCGCGCGCGGTGGCAAGATCATCATTCCAACGTTCGCGCTCGAGCGTGCGCAGGAGGTGGTCTTCGCCCTGAAGCAACTGCGCCAGACAGGCGAGATCCCGGAGCTGCCCGTCTACGTCGACTCTCCGCTCGCGGTGAAGATCACGGACGTGTTTCGCCAGCACCCCGAATGCCTGAGCCGCGAGACCTTCAGTGCGCTCCAGGGCGATGACTCTCCGTTCGACTTCGAGGGACTCCGCTACGTGTCGGACGTCGAGGAGTCCAAGCGTCTCGACGCAGATCCAGGTCCGGCGGTGATCCTCGCAGGCAGTGGTATGTGCGAAGGCGGTCGCGTGCTGCATCACCTGCGCGCGATGATCGAGGACGAGCGGTCGACGGTGGTCCTCGTCGGCTTTCAGGCCGAGCACACCCTGGGGCGTCGCCTCGCGGAGCTCCGCCGAGAGGTCCGGATCTTCGGCGTGCTGCGCCCCCGCAACGCGGACGTCGTGAGCTTCGATGGGCTGAGCGCCCACGCCGACCAGAGCGAGCTGGTTGCCTTCGCAGAGGCCGTGCGCGACCGAGGAACGTTGCGCCAGGTGGTCCTCGTCCACGGGGAGCCACCCGCACTGACGGCGCTGGCAGGCAAGCTGGCGTCGTTCCCGGACGTGATCGTGCCGGCAAGGGGTGACCGGATCCGCGTTGCGAGCTGATCGCGCACCGGCTGCGCGCCGTGACCACAGCGCCGCGCGGACTGCGCGGTTCTCCGACATCTGCGCGCCCACGAGCTGGCGCGCGGGTTGCTGCTTGGAGCGATATGACCCCCCACCATGGAAGCGTTCGGCGCTGCACGGTCTTTCACGGTTCAGGGGAGCAGCTCTCGGAGACGTGCGAGCTACCGCAACCGGCCGATGAGATGGGTTCTGGACTTCGAGCGCTCATGAGCAACGAAGTCGTGTGCGCCCGCGCCGATCTCGAGATTCATGCCGCGATCAAGCTGATGATGCGCTACCGGATCGGCTGCCTGCCGATCGTCGATCACCTGCGCCGTCCCGTCGGCATCGTCACGAAGTTTGATCTCGTCGAGCAGCTCGAGGCCGCGCTCCGACCTGTCGGCGCACCGCCGCTGGACCTGCGGCCGCGATGCGTCGACGATGTGATGATGCCGCTCGCCTTGACCCTGCCCGAGCGCGCGACGGTCGGACAAGCCGCGTCGATGATGGCGCTCGAGGATACTCACCACGTTCTCGTCGTGTCCGATGGGGCCCGGCTGGTCGGTGTCGTGTCGACACGCGACATCGTCATGTGGGTGGTCGATCAGGGACTCGCGGTAGAGAGAGCTGCGTCATGAGTCACATCCTGATTGCCTTCGCATCGCACTACGGCCAGACCGCGAAGATCGCGACCCGGATCGCGGACGATCTCCGCGAGAAGGGGCACGAGGTCGCGCTCGTCGATGCCCGTGCCGGAGCCGTTCCGGATCCCGCGAGCTTCGACCTCGTCGTGCTCGGATCGCGCATCGAGACCGGGCATCACGCCACCGAGATCTATGCGTATATCCGCGCGCACTGCGACGCCCTCGAGACGAGGCCGACGGCCTTCTTCTCGGTGAGCAACTCGGCGGCACGGCCGAATCCGGGTCCCGATCCGAACGGCTACCTCGCCACCATGTTCACGGACCTGGCCTGGACGCCGACGAGGTCCATCGCGTTCGGCGGAGCACTGCCGTACTTGAAGTACGGGTGGTTCATGCGGTTCATCATGAAGCGGATCAGCCGTGCGGGCGGTCACACGACCGACACGACGAGAAACCACGAGATGACCGACTGGGGCGCCGTGCACCACTTCGCAGACGACCTCTCGAGCCTGATCCGCCCCGAGCTCGCCGTCTCACGTCTCTAGACCTCTCTAGACCCGGCACGGCGCATGCTCGTGATCAGGTCATGAGAACGCTGATCCTCGCCCTGCTCCCACTCCTCACCGCGGGCGCGGCACCTGCAGCGCGCCCGGCGCACCCGGCGTTGCCCTGGCTATTCAACCTGCAGGGCGTCACGGCGGTCGATAACGGCGATCCGCTCGTCACGATTGCGATGGATTCTGAGAGCGATCCGTCCTGTGCCGAGATGGCCGGGACCGGCCTGGCACTCGTGGCCAACGTCGCGCCGGCGGGTGGACCGGAGACGATCCTGGCCTCGTTCGCCCACGGCGTCATGGTGTACGGCCGCGAGGGTGAGCTGATCGCATCGACGCCGGGCTTCCCGTGCGCTGGCAGCGCCGACGAGATCGAGGTGCTCGCCGCGGGAACCGCGTTCGGCGTTCCGACGATCGTCGTGGCGATGGCCACCGGAGGCCGGCGCGAGCAGCTGACCTGGCTGGGGCTGTTTCGCGTCGGTCGCGACGGTCGGCTCGAAGCGGTGTTCGCGGGCGCCGTGGAGCAGCGCGAGGACGGCATCGTCCGTCGCGGCAGCGTCACGCTCTTGCCCGGCGGACTCCTCGTTCGCGACCCATCCGGTGGCGTCGGCTTCTGGACGTTCGATGACGTCAGCGGCGTCTACATTCCCCGCGGTGGGTTGACGGGCGAGGGGCAGCCGCACAGCTAGGACTCGGGCACCGAGCCGTCCGTCGAGCGGGGCAGATCGATCTCGCGGTTGTCACGCACCGCGAACAACCCGCCGGCGACGAGGAGTGTGGTCGGGATGAAGAGCGCGAGTGCACCGGTGCTCACCGCGATGCTCGCGCCGAGCGCGCTGCCGAGGATAAACGTGACGAGGATCGTGAGCAGCAGGAACGTACGCGGTGCCTGTGGCTCCGTTGCTTTCGCTGTCCCCGCCACGAGCCGCACGTTGGCGCGGTCACCCAGCTTCGCGCGCCACAGCCGGAACCATCGAGCACTCTCGATCCCGAGATCGGTGACCGCACCCGTCAGATGCGTCGTCCGGACGACTGCGCCCGAGAGCCGGGTGACGAAGCTGTTCTGCAGACCCATCGCGACACACAGCAGGAGCGCCTGGACGTCGTGGAAGAGCGGGTTACTCGTGTCCATCAGGTACGACAGCAGCGCGAAGCTCGCCAGGAGTCCCGCCTCGAGGAGCAAGAGCCCACCGTAGACCGACCGTCGTCGCAGGACGTTGCTCTCGATCGCCATGCTCGCGAGGAACGCACCCGCGAAGTACGCGACGACCATGATCGCAGCGAACACCGCCGCCGTGCGCCCGAGCGCGAGATCATCGGCAAATCGACCGACGTTGCCGGTGACGTGCGAGGTGAAGGACCCGATGAGGATGAAGCCCGCCGAGTTCACGAATCCTGCGATGACTGCCAGGTAGCCAGCGAGCAGTTGATTGTGACGCTGCGAGCGAGCAGCCCCTTCGTGACGGAACATGGCGCGGTCAGGGTGCAGCTTCAGTTCCACGAGCGCAACGTTTGCGCACGCCGGCCCGAGCGGGCAGGGAGGAACAGGCACGGCCGTTGCTCGTCTCCAGGTCGAGCGAGCTCCGGACGCCTACATCGCAGTGGGAGCAGCTCGTCGAGATGCAGCAGGTCCAGCTCGATCTACTGCAGCATCTCGCGGAGATGACGAGGCCGCGCGCGCCGTAGTGCCGGCGCGGTCCGGAATGCCGTGTCGCGGGGGACTCTGGTCGCGATCATCGGCTACGTGTCCAGGATGCAGCGCGCGACGCTGGTTGCTGGAATTGTCGTCGTCGTCCTCGCGTTGCGCCTGCCGTCCTCCTGGTCGAAGATTCCCGGATGAGGTTTGTTCGCATGCGCCGCATCGAGGGAGTCGAGGACTACGAGTCGCCCACGGCATGGCTCGCAGGAGTCGACCTCACTCCGACCGAGCGGATGCAGCTCGTGTGGCTGATCCAGCTGATGGACCCCGAGCTCGACGAGGCGGCGATCATGAATGGAGCGTTTCGCGACTTCGAGAACGCGAACGGGATCGCCGAGGTTCCGATCGAATGGTGGGACGTCGAGGACGATGATGGGCGGGTGCGCTATCAGCTCTGGATCTCGTGCGTCGATGGGGCGCAGCTTCTCGACGCGGGGACGACCTCGATCGTGGCGACGGCGTCGGCGTTTGCGTTCTACGGCGACGGCTGGGAGGGCACCAAGCCCGGCTCGCTCGCGGACGAGCTGCATCGCGCGCAGGCCGTCGTGAAGGGGGCTGGCATCCCGACGGAGCTGGCTGCGTTCGCGTTTGTCGCGCACGTTTGAGGCCTATACTGCGGTCGGTGAGGGCGCTCGGATGCCTGCTCGTCAGCGTCGTGCTGCTGCCGGCAGCCGCGCGTGGGGACGAGTTCGCGACCAGCCCGGCTCGTCCTGGCTACGAGGCAGGGGGCAAGGTCTTCAGCTTCGCTCGTCGCGCTGAGCTCCAGGAGCGCGGCTTCATGCTCGAAGGCACGTACGCGTTCGAGGTCTTCGGTGCGCCGCAGCTCGCCGACACGGTCACCACCGGCGGACTGTTCATGGTCGAGCTCGACGTCGACGTCGGTCGCCTCGCGCATCGCCGCCTAGGTGCACTGCGGATCAGCACGGCGTCGACGCACGGTGGGAGTCCGACCGACGAGCTTCTGGACGTGCATGGAGCGAGCGGGAATACGGCGCCCGCCGGTAACCGGCTGTTCGAGGCCTGGTACGAGCAGCCGATCGGTCCGGTGACCGTGCGCGGCGGGATTCTTGCCGTCGATCAGGAGTTCAACTACGCCGATCCGACGACGACGCTGCTGGGCGCCACGTTCGGGATCACGAGCCAGTTCTCGTACAACGTCGGCGGTCCGCTGTATCCGGTCGGTACGCCCGGGGTCAGCGCGCGCTACGAGGAGGGCAAGGTGCTCCTCCAGGCCGCGATCTACGACGGGACGCAGAGCAACACGCGCGGGATCCCCACGGACGTGGGACCCGACACGCTCGTCCTCGGGGAGGCGACGTGGGATCGCGACATCGGGGTCGGCGCCTGGCATCACAGCGAGCGCGGCAACGGGGTCTACGCCA
>JANOPP010000478.1:0-24451 GCA_031421915.1 Myxococcales bacterium
GCGATCGCGCCGACGTGTTCTGCACGACGGCCGAGGGCATCAAGGGCAAGCGCGCGAAGGACTGGGGGCTCGTCGAGGATGTGGTGTCGCGCAGCAAGTGGGACGAGGCTGTCGCGGCTCGCGCGAAGGCGATCGCCGCGACGCAGACCGTCACGCGCGGCCCAGGCGTGAAGCTCGACGAGCTCGCCCCGAAGATCACGGACAAGGCGTTCACGTATCGCCATGTCGAGCTGGCGATCGATCGTACCGCGCGCACCGCCGCGCTCACGATCAAGGCGCCGACCACCGCGGCGACGGACCTCAGCATCGCCGACACCTGGAGCCTCCGCGCGTTCCGCGAGCTCGACGACGCGCTACTGCGGCTGCGCTTCGATCTGCCGGACATCGGCATCGTCACGGTGCGCACCGTCGGTGACCCCGCGCAGGTGATCGCGCACGACGAGGCCCTCGCGAAGGCGACGACCGGTCTCGCGCGCGAGATCCGCCACTTCCAGCGCCGCGTGCTCAAGCGCTTCGACAACACCGCGCGTAGCTTCTACGCCGTCGCCGATACCGCCGACTCGTGCTTCGCGGGCGTGCTGCTCGAGCTCGCGCTCGGTGCCGACCGCTTCTACATGCTGATGGATGGCGCCGAGAAGATCGGCGTGCAGACCTCGGTCGCGAACGACGGCTTCTTCACGATGTCGACCGGTCTGTCGCGGCTCGGGGCGCGGTTCTACGGCGAGACGGCGCAGGTCGGGAAGATCCTCGCGCGCGGCGCCGAGGGGACCATCCTGTCCGAGGAAGCCGAGAAGCTCGGCATCGCGACGATCGCGGCCGATGACATCGACTTCGCCGACGAGCTGCGGATCGCTGTCGAGGAGCGCGCGTCTCTGTCGCCCGATGCCCTCACGGGCATGGAGCAGTCGCTGCGGTTCGTCGGACCGGAGACGCTCGAGACCAAGATCTTTGGCCGGCTCTCGGCCTGGCAGAACTGGATCTTCACCCGCGCCAACTCGACCGGCGAGCACGGCGCACTCACCCTGTATGGCCAGCCCGAGCGGCCGCAGTACCAGTGGAAGAGGACCTAGCAATGGGCAACGTACTCACCGACGAGAAGATCCCGAACAACGTCAACCTCGGTAGCGACAAGCGCCTGCAGCGCGCGCTCGAGGCGTGGCAGCCCGCGTTCATCGACTGGTGGAAGCAGATGGGGCCGCTCGGCTGGCAGGAGCGTGACATCTACCTGCGCACCGCGGTCTCGGTCGAGACCGACGGCTGGGCGCACTTCGATCACGTCAAGATGCCCGACTACCGCTGGGGCATCTTCCTCGAGCCGAAGAAGGAGGGCCGCACGCACGGCTTCGGAGATCACTACGGCCAGCCCGTGTGGGACGAGGTCCCGGGCGAGTTCCGCAACATGATGAAGCGGCTGATCGTCACGCAGGGCGACACCGAGCCCGCGAGCGTCGAGCAGCAGCGCGACCTCGGTGCCACCGCACCGTCGCTCTACGATCTCCGCAACCTGTTCCAGGTCAACGTCGAGGAAGGCCGCCACCTGTGGGCGATGGTCTACCTCCTCCACACCTACTTCGGCCGCGATGGCCGCGAGGAGGCCGAGGAGCTGCTCGCTCGTCGCTCGGGCGATGCCGACAAGCCGCGCATCCTCGGCGCGTTCAACGAGCCGACCTCGCACTGGCTCTCGTTCTTCATGTTCACGATGTTCACGGATCGTGACGGCAAGTATCAGCTGAGCGCGCTCGCCGAGAGCGGCTTCGATCCGCACGCGCGTACCTGCCGGTTCATGCTCACCGAGGAAGCGCACCACATGTTTGTCGGCGAGTCCGGCATCCAGCGCGTGGCGAAGCGCTCGTGCGAGCTGATGAAGCAGACCCATGGCGATCCACGCTCGGTCGGCGGCATCGATCTGCCCACCATCCAGAAGTACGCGAACCTCTGGTACTCGCTGTCGCTCGATCTGTTCGGCGGAGAGGTCTCGTCGAACGCGGCCGACGCGTTCGCCTCGGGCATCAAGGGTCGCTACAAGGAGGATCGCTACGACGAGCACAAGCTCGTGGGCAGCCACTTCGCGATGGACGTCCTCGAGGGTGGCAAGGTCGTCCACAAGGACGTCCCGATGCGCAACGCGCTCAACGAGGTGCTCCGCACCGAGTACATCAAGGACTGCCAGCGCGGTGTCGATCGCTGGAACAAGACGATCAAGGACGAGGGCGTCGACTTCCAGATCACGCTGCCGTCGCACAAGTTCCACCGCCAGATCGGCATGTGGTCCGGGTCGCACTTCACGCCCGACGGCCAGATGCTCGACGCGGAGACGTTCGCCGCACGCCGCGGCGAGTGGCTGCCGACCGATGCGGACGAGACGTACATCAAGAGCCTGATGAAGCCCGTCTACGAGCGCGCGAAGATGGCGAACTGGATCGCCCCGCCGGCCAAGGGCATCAACGGCCTGCCCGAAGACTTCGAGTACGTCCGGCTCTAGCGATAGACGTAGACGGCGCCGCTCACCGGTGCCGCGTTGTTCGCCCCGTCGCCGTTGATCCCCGTCGCCGAGCTGCTCTCGTTCGGTGCGGCGACCGCGAGGCACGTGCCGTCCGCGGACACCGCGACCGAGCTACCGGAGTAGTCCAGCGCTTCGGTATTCGAGGCCTTGAGGTAGAGCCCCTGCGACCAGGCCGTGCCAGAGCGCCCGAACACGTACGCCGCGCCGCTGTCCATCGCGCTGTTGTCGCCCTCTGCACCGCCAGTTCCCCGCGCCGCGCTGTCCTCCCACGTCGCGCCCGTGACCAGCAGCTTTCCGCTCGACGACATTGCCACGTTCGTTCCGAGGCTGTCCGACGGGTCGCGGTTCGAGGCCTTGAGGAGCACCTGCTGCGTCCACGTCGGGCCCAGACGCCCGAACACGTAGATCGCACCCTCGCCGTTCTCTTCGCCGTACGCGCCGACCGCGAGCACGTTGCCATCATCGGAGAGGGCGACGCCCTCCCCGAAGCGGTCGTTGCTCTCGGTGTTGGAGGCCTTGACGTACGCCTGCTGGCTCCATGTCGTGCCATTCGTCGTGAACACGTAGGTGGCACCGGCGCCGAAGGCGGTGTTGTCGTTCTGGTCGCCGTCGATTCCGAACGCCGCACTGTTCTCGCCCTCAGCGCCGACGGCGATCGTCTTGCCATCGCTGGCGACCGCGACGCTGATCCCGAACGTGTCGTTGACGCTGACGTTCGACGCCTTGAAGTACGCCTGCTGGGACCACCCAGATCCGGAGAACGTGAACAGGTAGGCCGCGCCGCTCTCGGCGGCAAGCTCGTTCGGCGTGCCGTTGACGCCGGGGATACTGCCGTCCTCGCCGACCGCACCGACCACGAGAGCCTTGCCTGTGCCCGTGAGGGCGAGTGAGAGACCGAAGCCGTCTCCGGACCCGAGGTTCGCGGCCTTGAGGTACGCCTGCTGCGTCCACGTCGTGCCCGAACGCTCGAACACGTAGACCGCCCCCGCGTCGGCGAGCGAGTTGTCGGCGGGGTTATCGACGATCCCGCTGTCCTCGCCGGTCGCCGTGACGGCGATCCGACTGCCGGTGTCGGAGACCCGGACCTGGATTCCAAAGAAGTCTCCAGCCTGCGCGTTGGAGGCCTTGAGGTATGCCTCCTGAGTCCACGTGTCGCCGCTACGCACGAACACGTAGACCGCTCCGGCATCGACTGCGGAGTCATCGGCCTGGTTGCCGTTGATCGTGGTTGCCGCGCTGTCCTCGCCGAACGCGCCAACCACGAGCGTCGTGCCGTCGGCGGACAGGGCGACGCTCCGGCCGAACTGGTCGTTCGCATCGGTGTTCGAGGCCTTCACGTAGGTGATGCCGCTACCGATCATGTCGGATGGTGAATCGACGCTCGAGTCGCCAAGCGTGCCGTCCCTTGGGCCGCCGTCGCCGATGGCGCCCTGCGCATCAAAGCCGATCCGGCCGCACGCTGCGACGAGAATCAGCGCGAGGACACCGAAGCGCACCCGTCCACGTTACCGCACTCCGTACGCGTTGTAGCGAGTTCCCGGCATCACCCGAACGTCGTCGCTCGGCGCGGCGATCACGGTCCACGCCGCACCCGGCGGCGGCGTGCCTGTCGAGCTCGCGGTCGCGCGATACAACGTGGGCACCGGGCCCTGAGTGACGACGTCGCCTACGCGATACGTCACCGCCGGAGAGCCGCTCGCGACCGTGGCGTTCGGTGCCCACGCTGTGAGGTGGTGGCCCGCCGTCGACCACGGTCCGTCGAGCAGCACGATCGCCTCGACGTCCTCGTGCAGGTTGCCGGTCAACGTGATGTTGCTCGCGGTGCCGTCGCCCCCGGCGATGCCGGCGACGATCCGGTCGGTGCCGAACCACGAGTTGCCGGTGAACGTGACGGGCGCCATGAACGCGCCGTTCTTGCCGGTGATCACGTTCGGGTCCGTCGCTGCGGGATCCGCAGGCGTGTATGCGAACTCGAAGTTACGGAACACGTTGTTGGTCCACGCGAACGTCGACGGCGCGGCGGACGTTCCGTTGAGGTACATGCCGAGGCTGATCGCATCGGAGAAGTAGTTGTCGTGGAACGTGACGTGGCGATCGCCGTCGCCGGGTTGCGGCGCGCTGAAGAAGCTGACGAGCGTGCCTGCACCGTCGATGAACACGTTGTGGTCGAACGTGATCGTGCCCTCGCGCACGAGGACCTGCGCGAGGCTGTCCTGATAGCGACCCAGGCCGTTGTCGAGCCAGTGCAAGCCGCCGGAGATCAACGTGTTGTGGTGGATCTGCGAGCCGTCGCCGACGTCCTGGATCTGCAGCGCCTCGTTGCCCGAGCGCAGGATCCGGTTGTTGTAGATCTGGAGACCTGGGAACTTGTTCGACGGTGGCGTGCCCGTCCAGCCGAAGTAGAAACCCTCGCCCGCAACATCGTGGACATACGTGTCGTGCACGCGGACATTCGCCATCGGCTTGTCGGTGCCCTCCGACGGTGAGTTGAGCAGGCGAATGCCAGCGAACCCCGTGCGCATGATCTCGACGTACTCGATCTCGAAGTCGGTGGCGCCCCCACCGACCGCGATCCCCATGTGGAGGTATGGCGCAGCGAACGCGTACTCGTCGTCGCTCAGGATTCCGTAGGCACCCGGCGAGTCGGCGTAGTTGCCACATGCATGGCCGGGAAACGCCGCGTCGCCGGTCTGCGACTCGGCGTCGTACCGACCGGTGAGGATCCAGTTCGCGCCGCCATTGAACGACCAGAGGTAGTTCCCGTTCGGGTTGTTGCCGATGAAGAACTGGCCGCCCTGATTCGTGATCACGAGCGGGCGACCGGCAGTGCGCACGGGCAGGTTGCCGAGGAGGATGTTCGTGTAGCGGCCCGCAGGGAGGTAGAGCCGGTCGAGCGTCATCCAGTCGACCTGCGGGAACGCGGCCTGGATGTCGTTGTACGAGAACCCGGTCGCGCTGCTCGTCGGCAACACGAACGTCGTCTGCGGGACGCTGAAGTGGCCGGGTGGATCGCATGACGACACGGCGCCATCGGGCGCGTCACTGCCGCCGTCACCGGTTCCGGGGTTCGGTGCGTCGTCGCCACAGGCAGCCACGAGCACGAACGCGACGAGCCACGCGGAGCGCATGTCATGACGATGCGCCAGATCGGTCATGCGCGGGGATCCAACGCGACGGTGACCGAAGCTATCGGGCTACTCGCCGCCGTCGCACGGATCATCGGCGGACTTCTTCGGCTGGTCGTCCGCGTCGTCGGGCCTGTTCTCGTCGCGCAGGTCGCTCTCCGTCTCCTTCACGTCGGCGGCGGGCGCGGCTGGAGCCTGCGCGGACTTCTTCGAGCCACCGCACGCAGCGGCGAACAGTGCGAGGGCGAGGAGGGTGCGCATCTCGCCCGACCTTACTTCTTCTTCGAGAACAGGTCGCCGAACGTGCCGAACTTCGCATTGGGCTGCGCCTTCGCCGACTCGGCGACATCCGCGGCGGTGCCTCCCTCGGAGTTCGCGAGCGACAGTGCGATCTTTCGCTCGGGCACGTCGATCCGGAGAATCGTTGCCTCGACCTCCTGCGCCGGAGCGAGGACCTCCTTGGGATGATTGATCCGGCGGCCCGCGCCGAGCTCGCTGATGTGCACGAGTCCCTCGATCCCGGGGGCGATCTCGACGAAGGCGCCGAACGCCATCAGCCGCGTGACCTTGCCCTTGAGGCGCTGGCCTTCGGTGAACATCGCGACAGCATCTCGCCACGGGTCGGTCGCGAGCGCCTTCAGCGACAGGCTGATCCGATCGACAGTACGGCCCTTCTCGACGGTCTGCTCCATCTTGAGGACGACGACGTCGACCTCCTGGCCCATCGACAGGACGTCCTCCGGCTTCTCGACGCGGCTGTAGCCAAGCTCCGAGACGTGGAGCATGCCCTCCATGCCGCCGATGTCGACGAACGCGCCGAACGGCTTGAAGCCGACGATCTTGCCGCGTACGACGAGGCCGGGCACGAGCGTCTTGCGCGTCTCGGTCGCGATCTTCGACTTCTCCTCCTCGACGAGCACGCGGCGCGAGAGGACGAGGTTACGCGGCTCGTACCGCGTGATCCGGAACTGCAGCTTCTGGCCGACGTACGACGTCAGGTCCTCGACGAACCGCGCATCGATCTGCGAGGCCGGGCAGAAGCCGCGGACGCCGGAGACATCGACGGAGACGCCGCCTTTGATCACCTCGGTGACCGTGCCCTCGACCGGCATCCCGAGCTCGTGCGCCTGCTGCAGCTCGGCCTTCGCCTCGGGACCGCGGCCGCCCATCCTCATCCGCAGCGTGAGCACGCCGCCGGCGTCGGACACGATCCGCGCCTCGACGACCTCGCCGATCTTGATCAGGACCTTGCCTTCGGAGTCCGAGACCTGCGAGCGCTCGAGGGCGCCTTCGGCCTTGCCGCCGAGGTCGACGAACACGGTGTCCTTGCCGAACGAGATGACCTTGCCTTTGACGGTGTCACCGACCTTCGGGCGCTTCGTACGCGGCGCGCCCTTCTCGGATTCGGCGAGCATCGCAGCGAAGTCTTCGTCCTGATCGGCCATTGCGCGCGCACTCTACTCGGCCCGGGGACCATTGTCAGGCGGCTACCGCCTCAAGGGGCACTCATCTGCTGGAACGCGGCCACGACGGTGGGGTCGTCGGCGCAGCGATCCGAGAGCGCGGCCATCCGCGTATCGATGTCGGCGTAGCGGGCCTCGTTGGCCTCGATGAAGTCGGCGGCCTCGGCGAGCTGCGCCTTGTCGCGGTCGAGTCCCATCGCGTCGACAAACGCCTGGCGGTTCTCGACGAACACCTTCTGCATCGCCGCGCCTGCCTCGGCGCACGTCTTCGCGCGCTCACCGGCGGCGATCACGAGGACGTGCGCCTTCCAGCTGCGGTCCGTGATCTGCGCTGCCGTGGAGAGCGAGCGCTCCTTTTGACACGCGACGAGGGCGAGGGCGAGAGCGAGACGATGCACGGTCAGTCGGCTCCGAGGAACGCGGCGGTCGAGGATCCGTAGTTATCACTTCCCGGCGCATCCCAGACGGCACCGTACGTGCCTGCCGCATCGACGATCGCGTACGCGGCCGCATCGCCGTTGAGCGATCCGAGGGCGATGAAGTCGTTGCCGGCGGCAATCTGGGTGACCGCACCGGTGATCAGGATGACCGAGACGATCAACGCGGGCGACCGCGTCGGGATCACCATCGGAGCTGGTGGCGCGCCGTTGGTCGCAGCATTGTTGATCACGCCGACGGCATCGAGCGGTACGTCGGGATCCAGGTTCGCGACTTCGAGGAGCCACGCCGAGCGTGACGTTGCGTCTGACGAGTCGATCGACACTTTGGTGGGGCCTGGCCCCGAGCGCGGCAGGTACCAGATCTCCACTTGACCCGCCGTGCCGGTCCACGTTGCACGGGCATTGGCCGAGACATAGACCTGGCCCGCGTCGTCGCGAACGCCGATGGTCGAGGCGGCGACGGCACCGGCGTTGAAGTTGAGCGTGGCGACCACGATCGTGGAGCCATCGGTGACGGGCGCTGCCCACGGGATCGTGAGCGTCGTGCCAGCCGCGCTCGAGCCGTTCGCGTCCTGGAACATCGCGGGGCGTCTGACCAATGAACTGTCGGCCGCAGCATCGATCGTCGGGGCATCATCGCCGGGGCCGCCGTCGACGCCCGGCGAGCCGTCGAACGCGATCCGTCCGCAACCCGCGAGGATCACGAAGCCTGCTGTTCTCACGTCTCGAGTCTAGCGCCCGGAGCCGCCGGCGCGTGCAAACGATGCCGATCAGTTCGCCGTCGCTGTCGCCTGAACGGTCGACTTCGCCGAGGGAACCTCGGAGACCGGGAACGGCTGCTTCGCGGGCGCAACGTCGACGGCCGCGAGGTCGAGCGTCTTCGCATCGAGGCGGCCGACCTTGCGCATCGCCCAGTCCCACATGCGCTGGGGGAGGATGGCGTTCATCCAGATCGCGAAGTAGGTGCTGCGCGGAGCGACGTAGCGCGCCGACGGGCGGCGAGCGTTGACCGCGCGGGCGATCGCCTTCGCGATCACGATCGGGTTCGACGCGAAGCGGTCCGCCAGCTTCGACAGCTCCTCGTACTTCGCGACGGCCTTCGCGTACGGGGTCGCCGCGAACTTGCCGAGACCCGCGACGGCGGTCGCCTCGAAGTTGGTGCGGATCACGCCGGGCTCGATCAGCGAGACGTCGATGCCGAACGCCTTGAGCTCGAAGCGCAGCGCCTCGGATAGCGACTCGACGGCGTACTTCGTCGAGTTGTAGACGCCGAAGTAGGGGAGGGTGAAGCGGCCGCCGACGCTCGAGATGTTGACGATGCGGCCCGAGCGGCGCTGCTGCATGCGGGGGAGGAACGCGCGCGTCACGGCCATCAGACCGAACACGTTGGTGTCGTACTGGCGGCGCATCTCCGCATCGTCGATCTCCGACGTCGGTCCGAGCACGCCGAAGCCGGCGTTGTTGACGAGCACGTCGAGGCCGTGACCGTTCGTCAGGCGAGCGACCTCTTCGACCGCGGTCGCGATCGACGCCGCGTTCGTCACGTCGAGCACGAGGGTGTCGAGCTTGAGACCTGCCGCCTCGTCCTTGAGCTTCGCGAGCTCGGGAACCTTGCGGCCGGTCGCGATGACGTGGTGACCCTGCTTGGCGAGGTGGAGCGCCGACATGCGGCCGATGCCGGCGGTGGCGCCAGTGATGAGGACGATCTTGGACGTGTTCGACATGTTCGGAGCTCCTGAGACGGTGGTGGAATGAATGTTCATTCCGGTACAATGCAAACAAAACACGAGGTTGCCCTCGTGAACCAGGGAGCGGGTTACGCGCGCAGGGCTTCCCAGAGCATCTGCTCGGCGAGCTTCCAGTCCGCTGAGTCCAGCGACTGGTCGATCTCCACGCAGCTCCGGATCACGCCGACGAACGCGCCCATCACGATGCCCATGAGCAGTCGCGGTGGGCCGGCCTTGAGCTCGCCACGTGCCTGCGCACTGACGACCACGGCCGTGAACAGACCGAGCATCCGTTCCTCTAGCGCCCGACTCTCGTCGTCGAGATAGCGCTGGTGGTGGTGGAGCTCCATGAAGATGAACGCATTGGGGTTCGCGGTTGCCCACGTGGCCATCCGCATCCACAGCAGACGGAACTGCTCGCGCGTCGGCGCAGCGACGGGAAAATCGGCGAGGACGAGGTGTCCCCACTGCGTCTTCTGCTCGCGATAGATCGCGTTGACGAGCGCTTCCTTCGAGTCGAAGTAGCGATAGATCGTTCCGGCACCGACGCCCGCGCGATCCGCGATCTCGGGGACCGCGGTGCCGAAGAAGCCGCGCTCGACGAACAGCTCGAGCGCGGCATCGAGGATCGCCTCGCGCTTGTCGGTGACGACGCGCTTGTCAGCCTTGTCGCCGCGCTTGCCACCGATGACCGCCTGGCTGGCCCGCAGCGCTGGCTGGCTTGGCCGCGCGGGCGGGTCGTTCGGGTTCGTCGGCGGCGCCATCGGTGCCAGGAATGAATATTCATTCCGCGCCCCGCGTGCAAGCGAAAAGAAGGGGGGCCGAGCGATTTATCTCGTAACCAGCGAGAAATGCTAGAGGTCGGGCGGCACCGCGCCGACCCCGAGCATCGCGCGTGCGGTCGCCGGCAGGACGCGATCCGCGACCATGCGGTGGGTGAGCAGCGTCTCGAGATCGCGCAGCGCGTTTCCGAGCAGGCTTCCCGCGCGCACGCTCGTTCCGCCGCCGAGGTGAAACGCCGCGCGCACGACCTCGGCGCAGCTGGACGCGACAAAGCTCGCCGCGAGTCGGAGCTCGCCGCGCGTGGCACCTTCGACGGGACCGAGCGTGGCGGCGTCGAACGCCGAGGCCGTGGTCGCGATCAGGTACGCGCGCGACGCATCGAGCCGGGCTCGGAGCTCGGCATAGCGAGCGAACATCGCGGAGGCGGAATCGGCCACCAGCTTGCTCCCCACATGATCGAGCGCGGCGCGTGCGATCCCGAGCGCGCATGCCGCGATCCCTGTCGCGAGCAGGCCGAAGATCGGGACGCGATAGAGCGGCGCTGCGGTCCATGGCGCACGATCGAACACGGACGTCACGCAGGCGATCGGGAGCTCGGCATCCTCGATCACCAGATCGTGGCTCCCCGTGCCCGCCAGCCCGAGCGTGTCCCAGTTGTCGACGATGCGGACGGCGGATGGTGGGACGAAGCAGACGACGTGGCGACGCTCTGCGAGTGCACCGACGACGAACCAGTCGGCATGACGCGATCCCGACGCCCACGACCAGCGCCCGTTCAGGCGAGCGGTCTCGTTGTCGATGACGAGCTTGCCCGTCGGCGCGAAGATGCCAGCGAGGAACGGAGCGGGGCCGGTGGGCGACCAGATCGTGTCGGCGGTAGCACGCGGCAGGTACGCCGCGAGCAAGGTCGATGTCGACGCGGTCATCACGCACCACGCTGTCGCCGAATCGCCGATGGCGAGCGTCTCGAGCATCGCGACGTAGTCGGTCGGGGCCAGCTCGTGACCGCCGAGCTCGCGCGGGACGAGCGCACCGAACAGGCCAGCGTCGCGCAGCGATGCAACCACGGCGTCATCGAGGCGGTGCGCGGCATCGTGACTCGCACGCCGGCTCGCGAGGTCCAGACCGAGGCTGCGGGCGCGCTCGACGAGAGGGGAGCTCATCGCCGCAGCATACAGCGCGGCGCTACCTCGCCGCTCTAGACCGCGCGCCGGGTGCGCGGCCGCTTCGGCTTGACCGGCTTGCTGACGCCCTGCTTCAGCTCCGCGCGCTCCCGCGTCGCCGACATCGCCCAGCTACAGACCGGACAGTGGGCGCGCACGTGACCCTTGGCCGGGCAGCTCGCGCGCCCGAAGTAGATCAGCTGGAGGTGCAGCAGGTGCCAGCGATCCTCGGGGAACACCGCCTTGAGATCGCGCTCGACTTCCTCGACGGTGCGCGCCCTCGAGAGCTGCCAGCGGCCTGCGAGCCGATGGATGTGCGTGTCGACCGGGAACGCCGGCTTGCCGAACGCCTGGACGAGCACGACGCTCGCGGTCTTGTGACCGACGCCGGGCAGGCGCTCGAGCTCCTCGAGGGTGTCGGGCACCGCGCCGTCGTGCTCGTCGACGAGGATCTTGCTCATCGTGGACAGCGCCTTCGCCTTGCCCGGTGCGAGGCCGCAGGTGCGGATGATCGGCAGGATCTGCGCGGGCGTGAGCTTCGCCATCGCGTGCGCGGTCGGCGCCGTCGCGAACAGGGCGGGCGTCACCAGGTTGACGCGTGCATCGGTGCACTGCGCGGACAGGATCACGGCGACCAGAAGCTGGAACGGATCGCCGTGATCGAGCGGAATCGCGGGAGACGGGTGGTGATCTTCGAGGATCGCGGCGATCCGATCGGCGCGGCGCTGGCGCTCGGAGGGCACGCCGATCTTGCTCGGCACGACGGCTTTGCGCGGCGCGGTGGTCGAGGTCATGGCTGATCGGAGTCGTCGTCGCTCGGGGGCTTCTCGACGCTGGGGCGCGGAGCGGACTTTGTTCCGCTCAGCGTATCTAGCAGCTCGCGCGCGGCCTGGTTACTCGGCTCCGAGTACACGGCCTCCTGCGCCTTCTCGATCGCCTCGGCCTTCTTGCCCTGCTTGACGAGCCACTGTGCCTCCGCGATCCACGCGCGCGCGCGCAGTGGCTCGAGGTGCTGCGCTTCGTGGAGGGCGTCGAGGCCACCCTTCTCCTCGCCACGGGCGAGCAGGAGCTTGCCGAGCTGGTAGTGCCCGTTCGGCACGTCGGGCGCGATCTCCGTGAGCCGGCGATACGCCTGCTCCGCGACCAGCGGCTCGCCGAGGCGCCGCGCGTTACCGCCCCAGAACCGGTAGTAGTCGACCGCGATCGACGACGTCCGGTCGACCACGAGCCACAGCGCGATCGCGGCGACATGCGCGAGGCCGAGCCACGGGATCACGGTCGAGCCGGTGCGGAAGCGCGACACGCCGATCACCGCGATGGGGACCACGGACAGCGCGATCGCGAGGTTGAACGCGGCATCGAACCGCGTGAAGCGTGCGAGCAGGATCCCGACGCCGAGACTGACGACGACCGCGATCGCGGAGAGGAGCCCGTTCGCGATCTGTACGGCGCGGAGGCCCTGGCGCAACAGGCGCAGCGGCGCGAGGTTCGCGAGGAAGATCAGCGCGCGATCGGGGATCACGAACACGTAGAACGCGAGCATCAGGTACGCGAACAGCCCGATCTCGAGGTTGCTCGCGAGGATGCCGAGGTGGAACGCGATGCCGAGCGGCAGCGCGATGAACCACGCGGGCCGGATCCACACGGCGACCGCGAGCACGAGCTCGGTCAGCAGCGCGAACCGCGCGGCGGTCTTGAATCCGACGGTGTCGACGATCGCGGTGCGCAGCGAGCCGGTGATCTGGGTCTCGAGCGTGCGGCCGTCGAGCCACGCTGGCGACATCTTCGACACGGCGGCCCACAGGTAGAGGACGCCGAGCTGGACGAGCAGGAGCCGGATCGCCCAGGTCTTGATCCGGGTCTCGGGCTTCGCATCGTCGCGGCGCTTCCACGGGACGAAGCACGCGAGCAGGAGGACGAGCGCGACGAGGTAGTGATGCTGGTACGAGTCGAGCTGGCTGCCGAAGTACAGCCACGCGTAGATCGCCGCGGAGAACGGCACCACGATGCGCGTCGCCACGCCGAGCGCCGCGTAGACGAACAGGAACGCGCACACGAGCTGGCCGACCTCGAAGCCGACGCGACCGGGCGCGATCGCATCGAAGCCAGGGAGCTGGGCCACGTTGAACCCGCCGGCGCCGTAGCGCGGGGCGTGGCTGAGCTGGAGCAGCGCATCGAGTGCGAGGAGCGCGAAGATCACGAACCGCGCGAGCGACAGCTTCGCCCACGAGACCTCGTAGCCGAACCAGAACACCGGCTCGCGCACGAGCTCGAACTTCGCAGGCGAGGTCGCAGGTTTCGTCGGCGCCGCCGAGGGGGCGTCGTCGGGCCCGCCCTTGTCGGCCCTGCGCGCCTCGGCGCGGCGCGCTTGACGCGATGGCCCTGCTGCCGACGATGTCGGCGCCTCGCGCGGCCCCTGCTTGCTCTTCTTCGTCATGGTCAGAGCTGCGGCACGTTGCACATGTCATAGCCGCCGAAGCTCTGCGGCTCGCGATCGAGGTACGTGCACTGGATCGAGAGCCGGACCTCGGCCTTGGGATACTTCGCGCACAGCTTCGCGCCCATCGCCTCGAGCACCGTGAACCGACCGCGGTTCGCGATCTCGAGCCACGCCTCGTGGAACTCGCTCGCGAGCTGGATCGACTTGTCATCGATCACGACGGTCGGCGCGCAGCGCGCCATCCGCATCGGCGAGAACATCCGCCACGCGAACCGCTCGTCATGCGGATCCTTGCGCAGGAAGTAGTAGTGCAGTGGCACCAGGAGCTGCGCGACCACGAACACCGCGATGAACCGCCCCTGCCACGACGACATCAGGGCCGACAGCTTGGTCACCCGCGCGAGCTCTCGCAGCACCTTCAACATCGCGCGCGCAGGTTACAGCGGTAGCGCGGCTTGCGGGGCGATCTGCACGGGGCGAGGCGGCGGATGGTAGGTGAGGTCCTCGTCGACGCGGGCGCCCGGGGGCAGCGGCGCCCGCAGGACGAGCTGACCCGCCTCGACCGAGGCCACGGCCTGACCGTCGAGGAACAGCACCGCATTGTCGACGATCGCCGGCACGCGCGGTCCCGGGGACAGGACCCCGACGAGGTTCAGCGGATCGGTCGCCGCGAGCTTGGCCACACACATGCCCGATCCCGGGTTGCGTACGGCGCGCAGCTCGTCGAGCGCCTCGGGCAGGGCGAACTGCTCGCCGACGAAGCCCGTCACGAACCGTCCTCCGCGGATCTCGCCGCGCGCTTCGAGGCGGCGGAGTGCGACCAGGAGCTCGCGCCACGGTGGCAGGCTCGACTCGCGCGCGAGCAGATCGCGGAACACGACCCCGTAGCGGTGCAGGAGCTGACGCGCCGAGGCCTCGGCATCGATCGCGGCGGTCGAGGTGTTCGGCAGGAGCGACCACCGCCCGGCCGCCGTAGGGAGCGAGCGCAGCGCGTGACCCGGCCGCTGGTGATCGCGCTGCCGTGCCCGCTTGATTGCCTCCTGCCACTTGCGCGCCGGTGGCAGATCATTCGCGGCGACCGCGCGATCGAACAGACTCTTGACCTCGCCGCGCTTGCGATCGACGAGCACGCGCAGGCTCGCGAACCCATCCGCGGTCGCGATGCCCGCGCCGACGAGCTCCCACAGCGCGTCCTCGATGTCGGACGGCGCCATGTCCATCCCGCTGACGAGGTCCGACAGGAACGACGCGCCCTGGTTCGCGAGCACATCGCGCACGCGCTCGGCGAGCGCGCCCAGCGTCGGCTGCTCGGTCTGCGAGACGGCGGCGGCGGCGCGCAGCCAGCTCGCATCGCGGCGGAGCATCAGCGCGAGCGGCGCCGAGCGCGACGGAGCGGTGCGCCGCACGGGCGCATCATTTGCGGCCGGCTTGATCTCGATCGCGGGCAGCGATCCTCGCGCGAGGCGCGGATCAGGGGGCCGCGGGTCCAGCGCAGCACGTGCTTCACGGCGGTCGACGGCAGCGCGTGCCTCGAGGGCCGCGCGTCCAAACGCGCTGGCTGGATCGGCGGGCCGCGGATCCTCGATCGCGGGCTCGACGGCGCCGTCGCGGCGCATCACCGTCGACGTGGTCACGAGCTGCACGATGATCTGCTCGCCGAACCCGGGCGTGCGCGCACCCGCGATCGCGGTGGCCGCGGCCGCTGCGATCTCGTCGCGTGTGGCGCCACTCCGGCTTGCCGCATCCGCGGCCGCCTCGGCGAGGTTGTACGGATCGCGCGGGTCGTAGTGCTTCGGCTTCACGCGCCGGGTCAGCGCAGCGCGCACCTGCGCCGGCTCGGGATCCGCCTCGGCCTCGGTCGCCGCATTCGCGCGCGGGCTGAGCCGGCACCACACGACCTGGCCACCGAGGCAGAGCTGATCGAGCCAGGTCTGATCGTACCCGTGGAGGCGCGCGGGCAGGACCTCGCGCTCCCACGCACCGGCCGCGGTCTCGAAACCCTGCAGCTGCTCGACGACCCGCGCGAGCCCGTCGACGCCGATCACCTGCGTGTTGCGCGCGACCCGCTGCCAGCGAAGGAGGAACCGCATCAACGCCGCGGCGCTGACAGGCTCGATCTCCTTGCGCAGGCGCGCGAGTGTTAGCCGGTGAATGCGCGCCAGTACGCGACGGTTGCACCACTCGAGATCTAGCATCAGCTCGCTGTCATCCGCCGCCGCGCGCGCATCCCGTACCGTGGTCGCGAGCCGCGCACCGCGGGCCGCGGCCGCGATCGCCGAGGCTGCCGTGAACGAGCCGCGCAGGATCGCGCCGTCGCCCTCGAGCGCGAGCAGCGCGCCGACGACATCTGCCGTCGGCAGGCCGAGCTCGGCGCCGAGGCCGCGCGCCGACACCGGGCCGCGATGATCGAGGTGCGCGCCGATGGTCCGCAGGATCGCGGTCTCGCGATCGATCGGCTTGGACCACGACGGCGTCGCGATGTTCGGCACGCACTCGACCGACGACGGAAGGACTCGCGTCGCGCTCTGCGCCGGCGTCTCGATCGACGACGCTGCGAGCACTGCCGTCGCGAGGGGCGTCATCGCGCACGCTGTCCCGACCGGCGCGGGGCCGGGCTCGCTCGCGCCGAGGATCGTGCGCACCGCTCCGAGGCGCTCGGTCGCGATCCACGCGGCGTAGACGCGATCGCCGAGCTCCCAGCGCACGCGGCATGCGCGGCCCGTCGAGGTCAGCGCCTCGAACCAGTCGTTGGCGCCGGGCGCGAGCGCGATCCCGTAGGGCTCGGGTACGAGCCACAGCGCGAGCAGCGCATCGTGCAGCTCGTCGACGTCGCGGACGACCGGCGTGACCTCTTCGCTCGCCGCGGTGATCGCGGCCTCGTCGAGAGCGCCGACATCATCGATGCCCGAGCTCGAGACCGTCTGCGGTAGACCGCGGCGCAGGGTGACGGCGCGCGTGCGGCGCTCCTCGAGTGGCGCGTCATCGAGGAAGGCGTACGGGTTCGCGTTGAGCAGCTCGTGCGAGAGCGGGCTCGGCTCGACGGTGTCCTTCGCGAGCACCTGGATCGCGCCGCTCTCGAGGCCGGCGCACAACCCTTTCAGGCCTTCGAGGTCCATCGCTTCGACGAGACAGTCGCGGATCGTCTCGAACACGAGCGGGTGATCGGGGATCTCGCGCGGTCCGGTGATGTTCTCGCCACAGGCGACCGCGTGCGGAAACACGACCGAGAGGGTGTCGGCCGCACGCATCTTCACGAGGTGCGGCGGGACCTTCTTGCCGCCGCGGCGGCGCAGCACCGTGAGCGAGCGGGTGACGTTCCAGCGCCAGCGGATCTCGAACATCGGGCGATCGAGTAGCGCCTGGACGAGCGTGTCTTCGGCGCCGCGCGACGTCACGTAGCCGAACACGCTGTCGAGCGGGAAGCTGTGAGGCTGACCGAGCGAGATCACGATGCCGTCATCGGTCGCTGCGGCCTGGAGCTCGAAGTCGAACGTCACGCAGAACTTCTTGCGCAGCGCGAGGCCCCACGCGCGGTTGATCCGGCCGCCGAGCGGTGCGTGGATCACGAGCTGCATTCCGCCGCCCTCGTCGAAGAAGCGCTCCGCGATCAGCAGATCCTTGCGCGGTAGCGCACCGAGCGCCGTGCGCGACGCGGCAAGATACGCGACGAGCTGCTGTGCGGCACGCAGGTGCATGCTGGTCTCGGCCGCGAGCCACACCGCGATCGCCTCGACGTCCATGCCGTCGCCGAGCCGCTGGCAGATCTCGCCGCGCAGATCACTGACCTCGGTCGAGAGCTCCTTGGTCCGCGCGGGCGCCTCGCCGAACCAGAACGGGATCGTCGGGGGCATCCCCTTCGCGTCCTCGACGTAGACCTTGCCCGACTCGATCCGGCGGATCCGCCACGCGGTGTTGCCGAGCTGGAAGATGTCACCGGCCGAGCTGTCGATCGCGAAGTCCTCGTCGACCTCGCCGACCTTGGTCTCCTCGGGCCACTGCACGACCGCGTAGTTGTTGTTGTCGGGGATCGCGCCGCCGCACATGATCGCGGCGAGCCGCGCACCGCGCCGGCCGCGCAGCTTGCCCGCGATCCGATCGCGATGGATGTGCGCGCCGACGCGCCCGCGCCGGGCCGACACGCCCTCGGACAGCATCTCGAGGATCTGCTCGAACTTGTCGTCGGCGAGGTTCGCGTACGGCGTGGCACCGCGGACGAGCGCGGCAAGCTCGGTCTCGTCGATCTCCTCGCCCGAGCAGATCGCCACGATCTGCTGCGCCAGGATGTCGAGCGGCGCCTCGCGAATCTCGATCTGATCGAGGTTGCCGCGCCGAACGCCGCGGACGAGCGACGCACACTCGACAAGCTGATCGCGCGTGAGCGCGAACATCCGACCCTTGGGCGTGCCGCCGAGGTTGTGACCCGAGCGGCCGACGCGCTGGAGCAGCGTGGCGATCGAGCGCGGCGAGCCGAGCTGGATCACGAGGTCGACCGTGCCGACATCGATGCCGAGCTCGAGCGACGCCGTCGCGACCGCACACTTGACCTGACCGAGCTTGAGCTTCTGCTCGGCGGCGAGCCGGAACGCGCGCGACATCGAGCCGTGGTGCGCGACGACGTGCTCCTCGCCGAGCCGCTGCTCGAGCGCCGCGGATGCTCGCTCGACGAGCCGCCGCGTGTTGACGAACAGGATCGTCGAGCGATGCTGCGTGACCAGCTCCGCGATCCGATCGTAGACCCGCCCGAACTGCTCGTTCGACGCGACCGCACCAAGCTCGTCGTCGGTGATCTCGATCGCGAGATCGATCTCGCGGCGATGCCCCGCATCGACGATGTGCGGCATCGGTCGCCGCGTGCCGACGAGCAGCCGTCCGATCCGCTCGATCGGCTTCTGCGTCGCCGAGAGGCCGACGCGCACGGGCACGCGGCCCGTGGTCTGCCTGACGAGTCGATCGAGGCGTTCGAGCGAGAGGGCGAGGTGCGCGCCGCGCTTGTCGCCCGCGATCGCGTGGATCTCGTCGACGAACACCGTCTTGAGCTGGCCGAGCGCAGCGCGGCCCTTCTCGGTGGTCAGGAGGATGTAGAGCGACTCCGGCGTCGTGACGAGGATGTGCGGCGGCCGCTTCGCCATCTTCGCGCGCTCGCTCGCCGGCGTATCGCCGGTGCGGACGCCGACCCGGATCTCGGGGAGCGCGATACCCTGCTTGGCCGCGTAGACGGCGAGCTCCGCGAGCGGCGCCTCGAGGTTGCGATGGACGTCGTTCGACAGCGCCTTGAGCGGCGAGATGTAGAGGATCGAGGTGTGGTCACCCAGCGGTGCATCGAGCCCGCGCCGGACCAGCGCATCCATGCACGAGAGGAATGCGGCGAGCGTCTTGCCGGAGCCCGTCGGTGCAGCGATCAGGACGTCGTCGCCCGCACCGATCCGCGGCCAGCCCGCGATCTGCGGCTCGGTCGGCGCGCCGAACCGCTCACGGAACCAGCCCGCGACAAGCGGATGGAATGCGTCGAGCACGTCACGCACGGCACGACAGCCTATCAAACCGGTCTGAGAACGCCTACGACGGGATCGTCAGTCGCCGTCGCCGCCAGGGCCGCCACCGCCAGGGCCGCCGCCACCGCCGCCGCTGCTGTAGACGGGGCACGTCGACTTGCACCAGCCGGCGCCCGTCGCTGCGCACAGCTCGGCGGATGACCACGTGCGCGAGAAGACCTGGACGTTGTCGAGCCCACCGACGAACCGATCGCTGAACACGGGTCCACCAACGCTCGCTCCGATGTTGGAGCCGATCGAGAGGCCCTCCTTGCCGGTGGTCGCGATCGCACGGCCAACGGACTCGCAGCCGGCCACCCAGCCGTCGATGTAGACCTTGAGGACATTGCCGTCGTACGTGCACGCGACCTGATGCCAGCCGTAGGCGACGACATTGAGGTCGGTGGCGGAGTCGACCGTGTCCGGTCCGAGCCCGCAGCGAACCCTGCCATCGGGCTGGATCGACATCGAGTACTGGTTGTTGTTGTCGAGCAGCCAGTACGTGCTGCCAGCCGCAGGTCTCACGGCGCTGTTGACCCACATCGACACGGTGAGCTTCGAGGTGATGTCGAAGTCAGCATGCTCGGCGATCTGGATCTTCGATGAGGTCGACATCTCGACGGCGAGCTCGGCATCGCGATCGAGCGTCGTCAGGCCCGCCACGACGATGGGGTGGTGCCCCTTCCCCGAGCCGTCGGTCGGAGACGTCGCGGGGTCCTCGAAGTCGATGCACAGCTTGAGGTCGGCGTCAGTCGAGCACCTGCGGTCGATCGTCGGATCGATGATCGGAGGGGGCGGATCGTCCAGCATGTCCTCCTCGCCAGGCGCGGCCTCGAAGCCGCAGCCGACCAGGAGCACGGTACAGAGCCAGATCGAGTTGGTTCCCGCCACGCCCACCAGGGAAGCAAGGGACATACCGCGGCCAACTGCCTGAAACCGCGGGACCTGACGCACCGCGGATCGGGGACTGGCGGTCTCGCTATGGGGAACCGGGTTCCTCGATCGGCGGGATCCACTCCTTCGTGTAGTGGTAGCGGAGCTGCTCCTCGCCGTACCGCCACGCGCGCAGGCTGCACGCGTCTCGCACGGCCACCCACGGCTCCCACGTCGTCGACCCGAGCGCCGTCTCGAGCGTGGTGCGGCAGGCAGCGACGCACGTGCAGGGCGACGCGATCGGCGCGCGCACCGGCGCATCACCTGGCACGAGGATCACGGCGCGCAGCGCGAACCAGGGTCCGTAGATCGGATGGATGACGAGGTTCGATCCTGCGAGTGCGCCGAGTCCGGTCGCGACCGCGAGCCGCGTGAACGGCAGGAACGCGCCCACGTACTCGCGATGCCCGTAGAGGATCGGCGCACCCGGTGACGCCTTCTGGAACACGCTCTCGATCGTGCGCTCGGTGTAGCGATCGAGCGGATCACTCTCTACCGCAAGTGCGGGATCACGCATTGCCGCGACAAACCGTGGCCACAGTGCGCGCGTGTTGCCGACGAGCAAGCCCGCGCGCCGCCCGTGCTCGGCATGCGGCGCGAGCTGCTCCCATCCCGGCTCGCGGGCGGCCGTCGCCGCATCGAACGTATGCACGAGATCGAAGCCCGCATCCGCGAGCTCGGCGATCGCGGCGGTGATCGCGGCGTCCACGAGCAGAACCATCGCACGGAGCGCCGTGGTCGATACGGGCGATCGCACGTAACACCACGCGGCGCGCGCCGATCGGTATCCGCGATCACGCGGTGCTCCCGGTCGCGCGCACCATGGCACACTGTCGCCGTGCCCGCGCGCCTTCATCACGAGCGGATCGCGAAGAGCGATCACGCCCCGACGCAGTGGCTCGTGATGACGCACGGGATCTACGGCGCCGGCAGCAACTGGCGCGGGATCGCGCGCAAGATCAACGAGCGTCGCCCCGAGTGGGGCATCGTCCTCGTCGATCTCCGGCAGCACGGTCGGTCCGAGCCCGGAGATCCTCCACACACCGTCGCCGCGGCCGCCGACGATCTGCGCGCGCTGGTGACAGAGCTCGGCGACGTCTCGGCACTCGCGGGTCACAGCTTCGGCGGCAAGGTCGTGCTCGCGACGCGGGCGCTCGTCGCCGTGCAGCAGACCTGGGTGCTCGATGCGACGCCGAGCGCGCGCCCCACGTACCTCGCGGATCCGCACAACAGCGTGATCCGTGTCCTCGAGCTGATGGAGCGCATGCCGAAGACGTGGGCCAAGCGTGATGACTTCGTCGCCGCCGTTCGCGTCGAGGGGCACGATCTCGGACTCGCGCAATGGCTCGCGATGAACGTCGTTCCCGATGACACCGGCACGCTCACGCTGCGACTCGATCCGGCAGCGCTCCGCGAGATGCTCACCGACTACGCGTCGATCGATCTGTGGTCATCACTTCTGGATCCCGTGCATGGGCGTGTCGAGATCGTGGTGGCCGAGCGTGCCCGCGTGTTCACACCTGCCGATCGCGAGCGCCTCGTGGAGCTCCCTGCACACGTCCACGCGCACATGATCGATGCGGGTCACTGGCTCCACATCGATGCCCCAGCCGCCGTCGTCGACCTCCTGGTGGCCGAGCTGCCCTGAGCTTCGGGCCCCGGCCCAGGTCGTGCAGTGCCTTCGGTCCAGTGCGTCGCAGAAGGTCCCGCAACACGGTGACGGAGGTCATCGTTGGCAACGCTGTTGGCGTGGTGACAACCGTCCTCGCGCAACGCGTCGCGAGTCGGGGTGTCCGGCTTCCCATGGCCGCGCGTGCATGGGTTGTCTGCCTCGCGCTGATCTCGGGCACCGGGACCTCCGCCGCATCGCCGCTCGTGTGGGACGCCCCTGCGGGCTGTCCGGACGCGGAGGAGGTTCGCACCCGGATCGCGCACCGCCTTGGCACCGCGATACCCACTGGCGCGTCGCTCGACGATGTCGTGCACGGCGTCGAGATCACGGTCGTTCGAACGCGCGCCGGCTTCGTCGCCGAGATCGATGCCCGTGCCCTCACTGTCGCGAATGATGTACGAACGCTGCGCAGCTCGCGGTGCGACGAGCTAGCGAACGCGGTCGCGGTGGTCGTCGCGCGGCTCGCGTCCGAAGCGCGCGGACAGTCGACGAAGCCCGCCTCGGACACCAGTCAGCTGTCCATGGTCCCGGACAGCCGGACGCCGACCGACGGCCGGACGGCCGATCGCCGGGCCCGTCGAGCAACGGATCAGGTCGCGGTCGACGCCGAATACGACCTCCGCGAGGACGCGGCGGCCTCGAACACTGGCGCTGCCAACGCGCTCGACGGCGGTGTCCGTCGCGCCGCCTATCGGCAGAAGGTCGTCGCGTTCCCGAAGTGGGGTGGTGGTCTTCATCTCACCGGCCTGTCCGGCGCCGGCGCGCTGCCGAGCCTCAACCTTGGCGTCGAGCTCGCGGGCTACGTGCGCCGCTTCGATCGGTTCGTCGAGCTCGGAGTCGGATCGTGGGTTCCGCAATCGGCGTACCTCCAGGCCGGCGCGCCAGCGGGCGTCGAGGTCGGGCTCCAGGTCGTCACGCTGCGTGCCGGCTGGGGGCCGCGGGAGCTCCCGCTGCGCGCCTGGCTGACTGCCGAAGTCGGGCGAATCCAGGGCATGGGTGTCGCGGTCGACGACCCGCAGGGCGGAGCGACCCGATGGACGGCCCTCGGCGGCGGCTTCAACGTGCAGTGGCCGATGTCCCCGATGGCGCGGCTCGTCGGTGCGATCGAGGTCATGATCCCTCTCGAGCGGACCCGGTTTCTGCTGGCCGACGGCCGCGACCTCTACCAGCCATCCCTGGCCGCCGCCCGGTGCTCGCTGGGAATCGAAGTTGGTTGGCGATGAGTCGTGACGGATCCGGGGTGTGGCCGGCACCAACGCTTCAGATGCCTGCGGTGGCCCACGCCCTGGACTCGAGACCGGTGCCCAAGCTCGTTCTCGATGTACCCACGTTCGACGAGGTGTACTCGGCGCACGTCGCGTACGTGTGGCGCGTCATCCGCACGTTCGGTGTGGCCGAGGCCCAGCTCGAGGATGCGGTGCAGGACGTGTTCATTGTCGTCCATCGCCGGCTCCGCGAGTGGGAGGGCAGGGCCGCGATCACCACGTGGCTGTTCGCGATCGCGCGCCGCGTGGCCAGCTCGCACCGGCGCCGCAAGGTTGGTGATCGCACCGAACCGATGACCGACGACCCCGAGGGGCCGGCCGACACGTTCGCGGCGATGTCGCGCGCGCAGGCGTCCGCCACCGTGATGTCGATCCTCGACCACATGGACGAGGACAAGCGGATCGTGTTCGCGCTCGTCGAGCTCGAGCAGCTCTCCGTTCCCGAGGTCGCGCGCATGCTCGACCTCAACCTCAACACGACCTACTCGCGGCTGCGCCTCGCGCGCGCGGCCTTCGAGCTCGCGGTGAAGGCACAGGTGACGCCATGACCGGCGAAGGACTCAGCCCAGCGGCCCGCGCGCTCCTCGACGCCGCTCGTGACGGCATGACCCCCGATGCCGCCGCGATCGGTCGGATGCGCGCGAAGGTCGCGAGCGCCGCCGGAACCGCAACCACCACGGCGACCGCCGCGATCGCGTTCAAGCTCGGCATCGTCGCCGTGGTCGCGACGCTCGCCGCTGGCGCCGCGATCTATGGCAACCGCGCACGGACCGTCACGCCGCCGCAGATCGAGCTGCCGGCGACGCGTAGCGAGGTCCACGCGCCCATCGTGCAGAGCCGCGTCGACGCCCCGAGCGTCACGAGCGCATCGCGCTCGACCGCGACGATCGAGATGGCGCCGATGCACGCCGGTCACGCGAAGGCCGCACCGACGCAGGCTGCACCGACGCAGGCCACCGTCGCCGTCGAGCCGACCGGGATCGATCTCGCGCGCGAGGTCGACCTCGTCGATCTCGCGATGGCAGCACTCCGTCGTGGCGATACGGCCGCGGCTCTCGCGGCGATCCGCAAGCATCGCTCCGAGACGCACGGTGCGGGTCAGCTTGCCGAGGATGCGGCCGCGATCGAGATCGAGGCGCTGTGCCGCCGTCACGATCCAACCGTCGTCGCCAAGCTCGAGGCCTTCGATGCGCGGTTTCCGCGCTCTGCCCAACGTTCACGGCTGTCCATCACCTGTCCCTGAGGTCCTATGCGCTCCTTGCTTTTCCTGCCGCTCGCACTCACCGCGTGCGATGACCGCGCTGTCGTCGTCGGAGGCCTCCAGGAGGTCGCCCAGATGAAGGCGATCCCGAATCCCGATCTCGATCTCCTGTTCGTGATCGACGACTCGCCATCGATGGCGGACA
>JANOPP010000479.1:0-21436 GCA_031421915.1 Myxococcales bacterium
CTCCGTGATCGCGACGCCGAAGGTGAACTTCAACGTCGGTGGCCAGCTTCAGACCATGGGCCCCGACTATCCGGGTAACGCGGTCGGCGTCCAGCGACAGACGCTCGTGAACACAAACGGCAGCATCTGGCAGCTCAACGCGGATCTCCTCGATCTCGACGGCGATGCCATCGCGGAGGGCGTGTTCTTCGAGGGTGGCGTGTTCAAGCGCGCAAAGCCCGTGGCCTCGCAGCCTCCACGCCTGTTGTCGGCAGTGCACAACGGCCGCGGCGCGCACTGCGGAGCGAGCATCTCGATCTTCGACGGCAGGCCGCGCGCGTCGTAGTGCGTCTTGGTGAGAGTCTCGTTGCCTCCGGCGCCGCCCCAGTCGACCCAACCGCGGCGCGCAAACCTGCACACGTTCTGCCTTCAGAACTCGTTGCGCTACTTGGATCCTGATGGCCTCGACGGGAACGAGACCCCCGGCTCAGAGATGATCTTGGCCGATCAGTTGATGAACGGCCTTGATGTGAGTAGTGCTGCGGTGTTTGCGTTTGAGTCAACACTAGAGCTAGCCGTCGACCTTCCGATTGGAATCATCTCGGTAGTTCGTTGCCTCGGTAGTGGAGGGTGCGGTGGTGCCTCAGCCACGGGGGCTCCTCCTCCGTCGGATGGCCCTCCAACAAGGGGCCCGAAAGCAAAAGAACGTCGAGAGAGTCAACGCAAGGAGAGAGAGGACCTCCAGTACAAGAAGGATCAGGGCGCTATCCCCAAGAAGGACCTCCCGGAAAAGAAGGCCAAAGAGAACCCGCGGCAGCTCAAAGACGCAGACGCGAGTGATCTCACTGACAAGGGCGAGTCGATCAGGAGGAGCCATCCTGAGAACAATCCCGGCAAGACGGACCAACGATTGAAATCGAAGCTGGACGAAGAGAAGAACAAACCCAAGAATCCGGATCCTGCCCCGCCTCCTGCCCCTGATCCTGTCCCGGACCCGACTCCAACCCCCCCGCCGGTTCCGGACGATAAGGTAGAATGAGCGAAAAGGAAGCAATGGCGTGGTTCGTGTCAGAGGAGGAAGTGGATCGTGCGCGCGCGCTGGATGTTGATGCTCGCTATGCGTACGCGATCGACAAGATTCGAGAACACGGAGAGTTGTGGACACTAGAATCCGACGACGGATGGGTCGTTAGGCGCACTGACCACGGTTTGCCTTCGATCCCTATCTGGCCGCACGAGCGATTCGCTGAGATCGAAGCAACCGGTGCATGGCAGGACGCCCGCCCTAGCCGCATCTTACTTGTCGACGACTGGTTCACCGAAGGACGGGCCGCGTGGTTCGAGAAGAACGGCGCGACCGTTACGGTTTTCCTCTCCGGGGCGTCCTCGATGTGCGCAGACTTCTCTACCGTCGTTGAACTAATTCGTGGTGAGGCGCGAGATCGATACCCGTGAGCCTGCAGCGCGGGCAAGTTGGCTGAGACTCGGAACCTCGGGGCGCGACCGGCGCGGCGCGACCAGGAGACGCCACGCCGCAACGACGCATGCGCGTCGGCGCGTGCGTCAGGGAATCGACTCGTGTGGCTCGATGAAGCTCAGGCTGTTGTTGCGATGGGAACGCCGGCGAAGCGACGCAGCCAGTACGTGCCCGGAGGGAACACGGTGGGTATGCCTGCAAGCCAAGTAGCTCTCGCGGCGCGATAGGCCGCGACGAACGCCTTGTTGCGTTGGAGCGCCTCGACGCGCAGCCAGACACTTCGAGCTGCGACGCGGGGGTTGAGCGAACGCCGTGGCTCGCGGGTGGTGGGGGAGTCACGCCAGGACTGACGGAGAATCCGACGTCGACCCAGGACGGTGCGCCCGGTGCGGGCGCGAAGGGCCGCCTGCTCGGCTTCGACCGCCGCGACGCCCTCGCGGACGGCGGCAAGAATGGCCGTAGGCTCACCGAGCTCCGGTGGAAGAACACCCGACGCTACGACGGCCGACGGGGCTGTCGCCACGTGGGGTTCACACAGCGCTTACGATGCGTTGACGGGCGCCGTGATTGACATACAATGTACATATGAAACTTCGGTTCGTCTGGGACGCAGACAAGGACCGACAGAATCAGAAAAAACATCTCGTGTCGTTCTCCGAAGCATCGTCGATCTTCCACAATCTGCCATTCGAGGTCTTTCACGACCCCGATCACTCGGACGACGAGGAACGGTACATTGCCGCCGGGTTCAGCGACCGATCACGGGTGTTACTCGTGGTGCATTGCGAGAACCAGACCGGCACCGAGATCCGGATCATCTCGGCACGGAAGGCGACCAAGAAGGAACGGACCACTCTGTTCGGAGGTATCCCGCGATGAGGAAGGAATACGACTTTGCTCGACTCACAAAGGCCGAGCCCAAGTACCTGCGGCGTGCAAAGGCCGCGGTAACGATGCGACTCGATCCAACGGTGATCGACTATTTTCGTTCACTGGCGAAGCACACCGGGATGCCCTACCAGTCGCTGATCAACTATGTCCTCAAGGAGTACGCCAACCACGGGCTCGAGCCGTCGGCAAACTGGGGCCTGCGGCGGAAGCGCGCTGACTGACGTCAGTATCAGTGTGCTGCGCGCCGCAGTCATGAGGGTCTGACGACTTCGCAATCACCTAGCGCCTTCCTCCCCAAACCGCTGACGCGCGTCGGAAGAACGGCGGACAATGACGAAGAAGAAGAGACCGGACCGGGTGGGCGCGAGGTGGCGACGGAGTACAAGCTCCTCGTCCTCCAGGCGCGGATGAAGGGCACTCCTCAGAAGGGCGTGGCCGCCGGGTTCGGTGTGTCGGCCGCCGGGGTGCAGAAGGTTGGATCGATCTAGATCTCGTGCATCAGCACACGTTCACCAGCCGCAGGTCTGGCCCTTGTTCTCGGTCGTAAGCCACGCCTGAAGCGGAGCGAAGTACTCGAGGATCGCCGTCGCGTCCATCGCGCGCTCACCGGTGAGGTCGAACAGGATCTCCTGCCACGGCTTGCTCGATCCCGCCTGGAGCATCTTCCAGTACGCCGCGCCCGCGATCTTGTTGTTGTAGATCGAGCACTCGTGGAGCGGCCCGGTGTGCCCGGCCTTCTTGCACAGCGCGCGGTGGAACTGGAACTGGAGCACGAGCGCGAGGAAGTACCTCATGTAGGGGACGTTGCCGGGCACGTGATACTTCGCGCCGGGATCGAAGTCGGTCGCGGCACGCTCCATCGGCGGCGCGATGCCCTGGTACTGCTTGCGCAGCGCCCACCAGTGCGAGTTGTAGTTCTCCGGCTTCACCTTCCCGGAGAACACGTCCCACCGCCACTTGTCGACGACGAGGCCGAACGGGAAGAACGCGATCTTGTCGAGCGCGGTGTTCATCTGGCGGTTGATCGTCACCTTGTCGTTCTTGGTGACCGTGTCGAGGAGGCCCTTCTCCTTGAGGTACTCGGGCGTCATCGAGAGAACGACCGTGTCGCCGATCGCCTCGTGGAAGCCGTCGTTCGCGGCGTTCTGAAAGAGGATCGGCTCCTTGTGGTAGGCCATCTGGTAGTAGTTGTGGCCGAGCTCGTGGTGGATCGTGTCGAGATCCTCCTGGTTCTTGTTGATACACATCTTGATGCGCAGATCGTTGGAGAACGTGACGTCCCACGCGCTCGCGTGACAGACGGCGTCCTTGCCCGCGGGCTTCTGGAACATCGAGCGCTCCCAGAACGTCGGCGGCAGAGCGGGCATGCCGAGCGACGTGTAGAACGCCTCGCCGAGCTGGACCATCTGCTTGTCGGTCAGCTTCTTCTCGATCGCCGGCGTGACATCGATCGCTGCCTCGCCCTTGTATGGCTCCAGCTCGGGATAGAGGTAGCCCCAGGTCTGTCCCCACATGTTGCCCGTGAGGTGCGTCAGGATCGGACCGGTCGCCGGCGCGACCTTGTCGCCGTACATCTTGTTGAGCTTGCTGCGCGTGTAGCAGTGGAGCTGCTCGTAGAGCGGCTTCATCTGCGTGTAGAGGCGATCGACGTCGGCCTCGAACGCATCGGCCGGCATGTCGTAGCCGCTCTTCCACATCGAGGCGACGTCCGTGAACCCGATCGCCTTGGCGCCCTCGTTCGCGAGGCCGACGTACTTGATGTAGAGGTCGCGCTCGGCGCGCCCGACGGTGTCGTGCCAGCCCTTCCACGCCGCGAGCAGCTCGTCGGGCTTGCGGCTCTTCTGGAGGATCTTGGAGAGCGCGTCGAGGTCCTTGCCGTCGGCCTTGCCCTTGCCGTAGATGCTGCCCATCTCGGCGGCGATCTTCGCGAGCTCGGCGGACTTCGCCGGATCGTCGGGCGATGGCGCGACCGGCGTCGCGACGGTGAGCACGTAGATCAGCACCTGGAGCTGGCGCTTGTTCGCGGGATCGAGCTTGTCGATCACCGGCTCGTACGTGCGCGCCTGCTTGATCAGCTTCGCGATCGTGTCGTTCTGCACCGCGTTCGTCTTGGCCGCGGCGGCCTCGTGCTCGGGCGTGATGTCGGTCTGGTTGAGCCACTCGCCCTCGGCGGCGGCGACCAGCACGCGGCGCAGCTCCTTGTCGGAGGAAGCGAGGAACTTCTTCGCCTCCTCGACGAGCTTGCCGTCATCGGCGGGGAGCTTGGCCTCTGCCGAGCCCGAGCCCTTCGTCGGCTCCGGCGCGGGGGTGGGCTCCTTCTTCTTGGTACAGCCCGTGGCGAGGAGCGAGACGATCAGGAGGGTGGTTCGCACGGCGGCACTCTACGTCCGATCGCCCGCGCGGCGTCAAGAGGACACCCGGCGTCGCACCGGTGTCGCGTCAGGGTTCGGGCGTCGGCGCTGGTACGACCGGGGGTGCCGTCGGTCGAGGTGACTGGATGCCGCGCGCGGCGAGAACCTTGCGTGCCTCGGTCTGCTGCGTGGCATCGAGCAGCGCGAACGCCTTCTCGATCGCCTCGGTGTTGTTCGCGGCGCGGGCTTCGTGGAGCTTCGAAGCGTCGGTCGTCGTGCGCGTCGGTACCGCGCCGGGTGCCATGTTCTTGGGGCGGATCGGCGGCGGCGCGTTCTTCTCGGGCGGCGCCTCTTGCTCCGGCGTCTCGATCTCGCGGAGCTGCGTGTCGATCGCATCGTTGCGTGCCGACAGCGAGTCGTCGATCTGCTTGAGCTTGGTGAACTGCTCGTCCGACAGCTTCAGCTGCGCCGAGTTGTCGAGCAGGTAGCCGACCGGCGTTCCCGACGCGGGTGGAAGCGGAGGCATCTCGCCCGCGCCGGGCGTGACCGGTCCGGGCTCGCGGTGACAGCCGCCGAGCGCGAGGCTCGCCGCGAACAGGAGAACCGAGATCGAGCGCGACATCGCGCAGACCTTGCCACGACTCGGGGCGCGCTGCGAGGTCAGGGTGTGAACGTGACGGTGAGCACGGGGCGCGCCGTCGACTGTGTGCCCTCGCTGGAGGTGAACCGTGACGAGTCATTGCTCGTCGAGATCATGACGATGCCGAAGTTGGTACCCGAGTTGGCGACCCACGCCTGCAGCATGGCGGGCGGGAGCTCGAACGACTGCATCCCGAGTACCGGCGTGAACATGCCGAACGTGGCGGTCGACGACAGCGGCGGACCAGCGCCGGGGTTCTGCCACGGCAGGGATCCCGTGCGGTTGACGTAGTTCGCCACGCCGATGGTTCCGGACTGGTTGCCCTCGTCCCATGCCTCGAGCACGCGATGCAGCTCGATCGGCAACGGCGTCGATGGGAGCTGGGTGCAATTGATCGCGAGCGACGCGGAGACGACGGTGGCGGTCGTCGGGATCGCGGAGATGTTGAAGTGGATCAGCGCACGCTCGCCGGCGTCGGCCTCGATCCGGACCCCGTCGTCAGCTCCGTAGTTGAGCAGGTCCTCCGTACCGTCGCTGCTGACGTACGTGTCGCTCGTGACGGTGTTGAACATGGTGAGTGGCGCCTCGCCGAACGTAAACGTCATGAGGTTTGGCGGTGCATCGATCGTCGCGTCGATCATCGCGTCGATCATCGCGTCGTTCGTCGGGCGATCTCCGTCGACGCCGGCGTCACGGGGCGCATCGACGCCCAGCGCGCCTCCGGGGGAGTCGAAGCCGAGCCGGCCACAACCGACCAGAAGAACGAGGCCCCAGCGGTGCACGCTCCAAGCGTACCAACGGTTCGGACGAGCGTGAGGCTGTTTGTCGTGATTGCGGCCTAATCCTCAATGATCGTGGAGGCTTCCTCCGTGAGACACGAACGGAGTCGACGGGGGCAGGGGGATGCGGTTAGCTACGATGGTGATGCTGCGGGGCTCGCTCTGGATCCTGCTCGTCGCGTTCCTGGCCGGAACGGTCGAGCCGGCGGTCGCGCGCCCTGGGTCGGTCCAGGCGCAGCAGTTCAAGAAGAAGAGGACCGCCCCCACCGCCAAGCCCGCGGTGACGGCGAAGAAGAAGCGCAAGAAAGCGCCGCCGAAGAGGACCCGCACCGCGAAGAAGAAGCCGCGCGCGAAGGTCGACGAGCCGCGCCGTCCGATGCCGTGACGGTTGCCGATCGCAACGATCGCGCGCCGCCTCCAGGGGTAGATCCTGGACATCATGAGTTGCTGCGCGGGCATGGATCGTGCTCGTGTCCGCGCCGATGCTGTTCGGCAAGGCCGTCGCGAGCGCGTGGATCGCATCGAGCGTCGCCACGCTCGGCGTCGCGATTGCCCAACCCGATCTGGCCCCGGAGCCCGGCCCGCAGGCGGGACCGCCGAGCCAGCCGCTCGAGCAGCAGCCGGCGGCGCTTCCTCCGCCTGCCGATCCGCAGCCGACCGGCACGCCGGTGCCGACGACACCCGATCCGATCTTCATTCCGCCGTCCGATCCGTGGCCGCCGCCCGATGTCCAGGCCGATGAGGACGAGCGCGCGGGTCGCGGGCTGCGGTTCGGCTCGTACGGCCGGATCATCGCGGGAACCGATCTTCGCGGGAGCAAGCCGGAGAGTGCGAACGTCGTCGCGTTCGGTCCGCGTATCGTCGAGCCGAGCTATCTCGAGATCGACCTCTCCTACGGGTTCATCACACCGCGTGGTCTGAAGATCCGCCCCGTGATCACGATCGGGTTCAACGCGACGCTGTTCCACGACACGGGCGACTTCGACGCGCAGCCCGCACTGCGCAACGTCTTCCTCGAGGCCGAGGTCACCAGGTACGTGACCGCGTGGGCGGGCTCGCGGATGTACCGCGGCGACGACATCTTTCTGTTCTCGTACTGGCCTCTCGACGACCAGAACACCGTCGGTGGCGGCATCATGTTCCGCAAGTCCGAGAAGCAAGACGGCGGCGGCGACGCGATCGAGGTGGCAGCACACGCGGGCGTCAATCGCCTCGACGACGCGTTCACGTTCCAGGAGATCACGGTCCCCGATCCCGCGCAGGGCTCGACCACCGCGGTGCAGCTCGATCGCCAGCGGATGATCGTCTCGGGCACGGCGTCGTACCTGCTCGGTGGAGACCCGGGACAGCCGAGCCTCAAGATCAAGGGCCACGCCGAGCTCCATGGGCTGCCGTCGGGAACGCGCGAGCGTACGGATGGCACGCTGGAGGCGCTGCCGTCCGATCGCGGTTGGCTCGCCGGTGCGCAGGTCAGCTTGTTCGGGCTGTCGCGCAATCCCGAGCACCGTAACCACGTCAACCTGTACATGCGGTACGCGAAGGGGCTCGCGGCGTTCGACGAGCTCGCATCGCCGACGAGCTTTGGCAGCGACCTCAAGACCACGCGCGCGAGCGAGCTCACGTTCGCCGCCGCCGCAACCTGGGATCACAAGCTCGGCAACGTGATGTTCGGGGCCCTGTCACGCCGGTTCATCGACGCCGATACCTCCGGCGCCGACCCTGACGATGGCTGGGAGTACGCCCTTGATGTTCGCCCGCTGGCGAAGGTCGTGCGCGAGCTGTATGCGGGCGTCGATCTCTCCTATCAGGCTCGGTTCCCGCGCGGCCTCAACCCGAGCTCGCTGCGCGCCGAGGATCCGGCCGTGTTCCAGATCGCGCCGATGATCGTGTTCTCGCCGATGGGACCGTCCGCGTACGACCGCCCGCAGCTACGCCTCGTCTACCGCGCCGCGCACCTCAACCAGGCAGCGCGCGATCTGTTCGTCCCCGACGATCGTCGGCACGACCAGGAGTGGACCCACTTCCTCGGCGTTCAGGCCGAGTGGTGGTTCAACTCGTCGACGTACCGCTGACGACTACGGGCAGGTATCGCAGGTCCCGCCCACTACGTTGACCGACGTGCAGCCGCGGCCGATTGGATCGCACGCGGGGCTGCTGCAGGTCAGGAACTCGCACGCCGAATTGAGCGCGCAGCTGACGTCGCATGCGCACGAGTCGCCGCAATCGACGCCACGGCACGAGTTCTGCCCCGTGCACTTCACGTCGCAGTCGCCGGTTCCGCAGTCGATGCCGCGGCACGAGCCCTGACCACCACACGTGATTGCACACGACTTGGCGTCGCTGCAGTCGATGCCGCTCGCGCACGCGTTGTTCGTCGAGCACGTGATCGCGCAGTTGAAGCCAGCCGGGCAGACGATGGCCGCGTTGCCGTTGCAGTTGGTCTGGCTGCAATCGATGTTGCAGGTCTTGTCGGGCCCGCAGCTCGTGCACTGCGGCGGGCAGGCATCCATCGGGGCATCGACCTGCCGCGCGTCGATCTTCGGTGCGTCGGTCATCGGCTTCGCATCGACCACGCCGCCGGGGACGACGCAGTAGCCGCTGATGCACTGGCGGCCGGAGTCGCAGTCCGCTTGCTTGGTGCACTCGTAGTCACCACTCTTGTGGTTGATCGAGCAGCTGCCGACGGAGATCACGGCAACGCAGACGATGGCGAGCCAGGCGAGGACGATCTTCACGGTGAGCCTCCGATGGTGAGTGTGATCCCGGCGCCGTGATCGAAGACTGCCGGCGCAACGCCGACGGTCTGCGCACGGTTGGCAGCGCGACGTCCCTTGATGAAGTAGTAGGTGGCGATGCCACCGATGACTGCGCCGCCGAGGAACATCACGTTGCCCCACGCCGCGTAGGAGTCGCCGCGAGCTTCGAGCAGCTTGAGGTCATCGAGCTGGGCCGCGGTGTTGACCGGATGCTCGTCGACTTTTTCCTGGATCGTGCCGGCCTCGCCCCACAGGAGGAAACCGATCGTCGTGAGCACCCCGCCGCCGATCATGCCGGCGAGCTGGAGACGGCGGTTCATCGAGTTGGGTCCTGCATCGACCTGCCGGGAGATCGCTGGGTCCTGGGTCGTGATCGGCGAGGGCTGCGGCTCGGTCGCTGACGGCAGCGGGGCGGGCGGCGTCCCCGGTTCGACGGGCGACGTCGGCGACACGACGGGGTTCGTCGACGCGGCGTCGGTGAACAGCGGGGCGAGGTTGTCGAGGTTGTCGGGTGCCTGACCCGTCGCGAGGATCATCTTCGCGTCGCGGCTCACGCCGCCGCGGGTGATGCGGTGGACCTCGATCTCGGTGCCGCCTGGCTTGAGCGCCGTCGTCGCGTAGATGACCTCGTCGACCGCGAGCATCCCGAGGACCTCGTCGCGACACGCGGCGACCTCGGGCTTGCAGCCGACCGCAGCGGCCGCGTCGGTGAACGTGATGTCGCCGGGCGATACCGCCGTCCCAGCGGTGCTCGCGAGCCGGACGATGACCGTATCGATCTTGGAGCGCGTGCTGGCGTCCGCGCGCCCTTCGGTCTGCAGGACGACGATCTTGTGTGGATCGGCGACGGCACTCGACGCCATCGCGCCGAGGAGGATGATCGTGATCGCGCGTTTCATGATCCGAGGCGCTCCATGCGCGACCGGATCTGCTCCGCGTCGCTGGCGTTGGGGGAGAGCTGCAGGTAGCGGGTGAAGCTCTTCTTCGCCTGCGCCTTCTGGCCCATCTTCTCGTAGACCATGCCGAGGCCGCGCCACGTCGGCGGGTAGCCCGGGTTGGACGCGAGCGAGCCCTTGAACGTCGTCAGCGCGCCGCCGGTGTCACCGCGCACGTACTGCTGGAACCCCGTCTTGTAGGCCACGGCCGGATCCCCCTTCGGCTTCTCGACCGGCTTCTCGGCGTACGGATCGATCGGCTTGGCCCCCTTCGCGATCTTCGGCTCCTTCTTGGGATCCGGCTTCTTCGGCTCCTTCTTGGGATCCTTCTTGGGCACGACCTTGGCGACCTCGGTTCCCGGCGGATCGAGCTTCGCGGCCGCCGCGTTCGCGATCCGGGCCTGCTCTGCCTTCTCCGCCTTGATCCGTGCGGTCTCGGCGGCCTTCTCTGCCTGCGCTGCCTTGATGCGTGCTGCCTCTTGCTTGGCAACCTCGGCCTTCGCTGCCTTGGCGTTCGCGGCTTCTTCCTTGGCAACCTTCGCAGCGTCCGCCTTGATCCGCGCTGCCTCGGCCTTCTCGGTGTTGATGCGAGCGATCTCTTCTTTTGCGGCCAGGGCCTTTGCGACCTTGAGGTTTGCGGCCTCGGCCTTCGCAAGCTCGGCCTTCTCGGCGTCGGTCTTTGCCGCCGCCATCTTCTCGGCATTGATGCGAGCGGTCTCGGCCTTCGCTGCATCGACCGTTGCGGCCGCGACCTTCGCGGCCTCGACCTTCTCCGCTTCGACGCGCGCGGTCTCGGCCTTTGCCGCCTCGGCCTTCGCCGCCTCGATCGCGGCCGGATCATCCACGGGCGGCGCAGCCACCGGTTCGGTCGGTTGTGGCTGGCTCGCGGTGTCCACCGCTGCATTCGGAGCCGGGTCGGTCGCCTTCGCGGACGGATCGGGTGCGGTGCGCGACGTGTCCGCGATCACCGGCTCGTCCTTGGGCTCGTCCTTCTTCTTGTCGCTGCCGCCACCCGCTGCGATGGCGATCACGACGATCAGGAGGATCGCGCCGAGTGCACTGCCCGCAGCGATCAGGATGCGCTTGCGGCCGGCGTTGGGTGCTTCCTCGTACTGACCACCGTCGTCGATCGCGGCGTGCGAGTCGGTCGACCAGCCCCAGTCGGCAAGGACGTCCTTGCCCTTGTCCGTTCCCGCGCGTAGCCGCGGAAGTAACACGGCCGCCGATGGATCGACCGCGGCCTCGGTCGACTGGCTCGACGAGCCGCCGACCGGGATCATGGTGACGGCTGCGGACGGCGATGCCGCTGCCGCTTGCGGCGGATCGACGAAGGCCTTCGCGCCGGAGTTGGTCGCGAAGTCGTCATCGAACGAGCGGACGGCACCGGGCGGCATCGCGGGCAAGCCGACGATTCCCGCCGAAGGCGCGGGGATCAGAGCCGGGGTCGCGAGTGTCTCGGCGTTGGACAGCGTTGGCTTGGCCTTCGGGGCATCGTCGACGATCAACGCTTTCGGCTTGGGCTCGTCGACGATCATCGCCTGCGGCTTGGGAGCATCGACGAGCGTCGTCTTCACGTCGGCCGGCGCGTGCGGCACGAGCCCGGTGCCGGTGAGCGTCATCAGCGCCGGTGACTGCGCGGGGATCGGTGCCGGCATCGCCGGCGGCGTATCGAGCACCGACGGCGGCGCGGGCTTGATGAAGGCAGTCGGCGACAGGCCGCTCGAGGACGGCTTCTCGGGCTCGGGTTTCACTTCCGCTTGCTTCGCGACCTCCGCCTTGCCGAGGTCGGTGAGCGAGAGCCCGGAACCGCCGGGCATCGTCTTCTTCGGATCGAGTGTTGCGGGATCGACCTTTGCGATCACGGGCGTCGACAGTCCGGACCCGGCCGCGATCGTCTTGGCCGCATCGGGCTTCTTGGCCGCATCGGGCTTCTTGGCCACAGCGGGCTTCTTGGCCGCGACGGGCTCGGGCTTGGCCGCGACAGGCTCGGGCTTGGCCGCGACGGGCTCGGGCTTGGCCGCGACAGGCTCGGGCTTGGCCGCGACAGGCTCGGGCTTGGCCGCGACGGGCTCGGGCTTGGCGGGCTCGGGCGTAGCGGCCTCGGACTTCGCCGGCTCACGGATCGGCGCGAAGCCATGCATCGTCGAGTTGAGCTGCTGGCGCGTCATCTTCGCGTCCATCGGAGTCGGCGAGGCTGGAGCGGACGCGAGCTTGGCGGCGATCGCCGCGCCGATCGATGCGGGAGCCACCTCCGCACCCTCGGGGAATGCGGTGCCGAGGTACTTCACGATCTCCTCGTTGGAGTCGGGATAGCCGGCATCGTCGAGAACGGCCGAGATCTCGGCGGCCATCACCTTCGCGCTCTGGTAGCGATTCGCCGGGTCGCGCGACAACGCCTTCTTGCAGATCGCATCGAGCTCGGCGGGCACGTTCGCGTTGAGCTCCGACGGTGCCTGGATCTCGCGCTCGAGGACCGCGGTCTTGCGCGCGTCCTCGGTGGGAGCGTCGAACAGGCGCTCGTGCGCCAGCGCTTCCCACAGCACGACGCCGAGCGAGAACACGTCGCTGCGGCGATCTCCGGCCTGGCCGCGCAGCTTCTCCGGCGCGGAGTACGCGACCGAGGGAGAGGCGGGCGGGGCGAGGGAGACGCCACCGGCAGCGAGGACGATCGCCTGCGGCATCAGCGTGCCGAGCGGGAGTCCGCCTTTCTGCGCCTTGTGAACGGCCTCGGCGATCTCGCCGATCACGCGAGCAGTCGATAGCTCGTCGAGTCGTCGGGGGGCCTCGATCACCGCTTGCAGCGAGATGCCGGGGGAGATTCCGCTGCTCGTCGACGGGGCGCCGGTCATGGACACGACCCTATCGTAGCGTAGGTCCACCCTGGCCGACACAACCGGTGTCACAGGGCGCCCCTTGGGTACCCCCCAAGGCCGGGGGCGTGTGGGGTGTCAGCGCCTGTTGACGAGAATGGTCCCGACGTAGCCGTAGCTGCTCGTGTTCGCGTCCGCGGGCTGCCCGAACAGGCGGACCTCGAACTGCCCGGTGCCGAGCTCGCAGGTCACGGAGACGCGTGTCCCGGCGAGGGGCTTCACCGCGCACTCGTGCTCGGTCTTCGCGCCGCGATCGCGCCGCACGTCGGCGAGCAGCTTCGCGCGATACGGGTTGTCGAGCAGGATCTCGATCGCGCCGTCCACCGTGATCTGCGAGCGCGTCGGTTGTTCGAGCACGAGGCCGAGGCGACCCGCGTGCGGCGATAGCAGCGGTTGGCGCGCGAACTCGCCGGCGGTCATCGGCACCGCGACGAGCTGCCAGGCCGGCTCCTCGGGGAGGTGGTCGTAGCGGAACAACCTGGGCGGCGTCAGGAGGTACGTCGACGTCAACGTGGTCTCCGCTCCGCCTGGATCGTCCCAGGTAGCGTCGACGAGCATCCAGGTGCCGTCGACCTTCGCCGCGTTCCACGCGTGGAGGTAGCCCTCGAGCGCGGTCTTGACCGCGTCCTCGCTACCCTCGACGTCGACGCGCCGCTCGCTGTCGCGGATGTAGCCCGTGATGTACGCGACCTCGATCCCCGCCGCCTTGCCGAGCGCGACCATCAGGCGCGCGTAGCCCTCGCACACCGCCGTCCTCGCGCGGAACACCTCCTCGGCATCCTGCGAGGGACGCTTCGTGTAGCGCTCCTCGCCGCGCAGCGCCGCGGTGCCGTGATCGTAGGTCAGGCGCAGCACCACGTAGTCGTGGAGTGCCTTGACGAGCTTGCGCTGATCGGTGATCCGCGCCGCCAGGTAGCGGCCGACCGCGTCGACGCTCGTCTGCTCGCTCTGCGGGATCCCGGTGACCTCGACGTCAGCCTCGGGGGCCATCGGCCAGCCGGGCGTCGGATCGCCCGGCGCCGGCAACTCCTCGACGGGATCGTCGTCGACGACCGGCGGTGGCCGATCGCTCGTCCCGTAGAAGCCGTCCTCGCTGCGATGCCAGCGGTGCTCGAAGCGATCGGCAACGCCGAGGAACCAGCCGCGCACGCTCGTCGCGATCGGACCGTGATGACCATCGAGGATCCAGTCGCCACGGACCGCGAGCGCCCGGAACGAGGCCTCTGGCGCCTGCCACATCATCACGCCGAGGAACGCACCGTTGACGAGCAACGTGCGCAGCACGAGGCGATCGATCCGCGTCAGGATCTGCTTGCGCGGTGGGCCCTTGCTGCGCCGCCACACGTGGATCAGCTCCCAGCCGACCGGGGCGAGTGGGAACAGCAGGAGTCCGACGAGGAGGGCGAGCCACTGCGACGCATTCGAGTACGCCGCGAGCGAGGACGCGAGCCAGAACCCGAACAGCGGGGTGAGCACCATCGTGCTGACCCACGCGGCACGGATCACGTGCTTTGCGACGAAGCCGACGACCCGCCAGGCGCGCGCTGCCATGCACGGTAGTAGCGCGCATGGCGCCGGGATCAACGCCGGTGTTGCGATCGGCAACACGGTTCGGGGGCCCGTCGTCGGTAATGTGTTGATCCTGCGGCGGGAACTGGGGCACGAATCGTGCTCCCCGATGCCCCCGATGATCCGTCCTGTCCTCCTCGCCCTGGCCCTCGCCGCCTGCGGTGGTGCATCGGACTTCGAGCATCCCGCCGATCGCCCTCACCAGAGCAACGCGAACCTCGATTGGCGCGACCAGGTCATCTACCAGATCGTGATCGACCGGTTCGCGAACGGCGATCCGAACAACGACATCAACGTGGCTCCCTCGATCCCGGGCCGCTATCACGGCGGCGACTGGCAGGGCGTGATCGACAAGCTCGACTACCTCGAGGACCTCGGCGTCACGGCGCTGTGGATCTCGCCGGTCGTCAAGAACACCGAAGAGGACGCCGGGTTCGCGAGCTACCACGGCTACTGGACGCAGGACTTCCTGCGCCCGAACGCGCATTTCGGCGACCTCACGAAGCTGCGCGAGCTCGTCGATCACGCCCACGAGAAGGGGATGCTCGTGATCCTCGATGTGGTCACGAACCACATGGGCCAGCTGTTCTATTACGACATCAACGGCAACGGTCAGCCCGACGACACGATCTCCGGCGGCGGCTTCTCGCACACGTGCCTGCAGATCTGCCGCGACAACCCGACCAAGTGCAGCGCCGACGAGATGACGTTCTGCGCGAACGGCAAGGGCTACCTCGAGCGCATCATCGAGTGGGATCCCGACTACGATTCGCGCGGCGTTCAAGGCTGGACCTCGCTCGGCTTCTCGGGCTCCGCCGACGTGCGGTTCACCGACTGGCCCGAGTCCAACCGCACGCCGCCGCCACGCCCGCCCGAGTGGTTCAAGTGGGACGACGACAAGGCGTGGTTCGACGATCCGAGCTGGTACAACCGCAAGGGTCGCGTCTACGTGTGGTGGCACGAGGCCGACTACACGAAGGAGTTCATTCGCACCCAGGAGACGACGGGCGACTTCCCGGGCGGGCTCAAGGACCTCGACACCGACAACGCCGACGTCAAGGAGGCGCTGATCCGCGTGTTCGAGTACTGGATCGAGGTCGCCGACTTCGACGGCTTCCGGATCGACACCGTGAAGCACATCGATCGCCCCGAGATCGCGCGCAACGTCCGCGGCTTCTGGGGCGACTTCACCGACCGGATGCGCAAGAAGGCCAAGGCGCTCGGCAAGCAGAACTTCTTCATCTTCGGTGAGGGCTTCGACGGCAACGACGATCTGATCGGCAGCTACACCTGGGGCGGCACCGACTCCGCCGGTGCGTTTGGCCGGTTCGACTCGATGTTCAACTTCCCCGCCAAGTATCGCGGCGTCGATCCGGTGTTCGCGCAGGATCAGCCGACCAAAAACCTCGAGTGTCTGTTCAACAGCCGCAACGGCCGCAACGGGACCGACGCGTGGTGCGGCGCGCAGGGCTACTCCGCCGGGCCGACCTACCAGGCGACGCCGCACGCAACGTCGGGCGAGGGCGGCATCGGTCTGGCGCCCAACCAGGTGCAGGTGAACTTCCTCGACAACCACGACCTGCCGCGCTTCCTGTTCGAGAAGAGCGATCCGACCGTGCTGAAGTCCGCGCTCGGCTACCTGTTCACGTGGGACGGCATCCCGTGCGTCTACTACGGCACCGAGCAGATGTTCGACGGCGGCGTCGATCCGAAGAACCGCGAGGACATGTTCCTCGGGAATCCCGAGCGCGGCTACGCACCGTTCGCGACCGACCACGAGCAGTTCCAGCTCGTGAAGGGCATGATCCAGATGCGCAAGGACAACGTCGCGCTGCGCCGCGGTGCGGTGTCTCCGGTGTGGTCGACGACCGTGCCGGGGGCGCGCCGCGACGCCGGCATCTTCGCGTTCGAACGGATCGCGACCGGGGAGCAGACGGCCCTCGTGATCCTCAACACCAGCAACCAGGCGAGCGAGAGCTGTGCACCGGTGGCCGACGGTGGCGCCTGTGTGCGGACCACGTTGCCGCCGGGGTCGACACTCACGGATGTGATGCCGGGTGGGAACAGCGCCACGTTCACCGTCAGGGCCGACGGGACGATCGCCGTCACGGTGCCCGCGCGGTCCGGGCGCGTCCTCGTCCGGAAGTGATATATTTCGCGCGATGAGATTCGTCGCCCGCGTGGCGGCCGTGAGTGCGCTCGTGCTCGTCGGGGCGGTTGCGATCGCCGCCGCTGATAGCGCGAAGGAGCGCGCCGACAAGCTGTTCGAAGATGGCCGCAAGTACCTCACCGCCAAGGAGTACGCGCTGGCGTGTACGGCGTTCGAACAGAGCCACGCGAGCGATCCCGCGATCGGGACGCAGCTCAACATCGCGCTCTGCTACGAGGAGTGGGGCAAGACGGCAGCTGCCTATCGCGCGTACATCGAGGCCGAGCGGCTCGCGCGGATCAAGTTTGATGATCGCGCGAAGGGGGCACGCAAGAAGCTCGACGAGCTCGCGCCCAAGGTTCCGCGCGTCCGGCTGGAGCTACCGGACAATGCCGATCCGAGCGTCGTGATCCTGTTCGACAAGAAGGAGCTCGGGATCGAGAAGCTAGCGGACGATCTCCTCGTCGATCCGGGCGCGCACGAGGTCGAGGCGCGGATCTCCGGTCGGCCACCCAAGGGGACCGCGATCGAGATCAAGAACGGCGAGCGCAAGGTGATCACCATCGACGTCCCGATCGCCGAGGTGAAGGTCCTCCCGCCGATCGCCGGACCACGCCGCAAGGGTCGGCTGTACGGCGGCATCGCGCTGATGACGGTCGGCGTCGCCGCGATCGCGGGCTCGAGCGTGATCGCGATCGGCGCGCGGCAGGACTACAACGACGCGGTCGCGAAGTGTCCCCAGTTCCTGTGCTCGACGCGCGCAGCGTTCGATGCGACGCAGGACGCGCGGACGAAGGCGAACTACATGACGATCGTCGGGGTCGGCGGGTTCGTGCTCGCGACGACCGGCGTGATCCTCGTGCTGACGAGTCGCGGCAAGCCGATCGAGCAGCAGCCGGCGCTCTCGATCAAGCCGGTGTTCAGCGGCGATCAGATCGGGCTCGCCATCGGGGGGCCGCTATGAAGCTCGCGACCGCCGCGCTCGCGCTGCTCTCCGGGTGCGCGCAGATCCTCGGGCTCGAGGACACGAAGTTCGACTTCAAGGACGCCGCCGTCGACGCGCCGGACATCTGCGACACACCGGCGCTCGTGTGCACGGCCTCGACGGGACGCAGCGCGTGTGGCCGGTTGTTCGTCGCGGGTACCGGAGAGCCCTACAAGGTGGCAGCCCCGACCGGTCAGTTGTGCACGACGACCGAGGGCCCGTGCGGGCTCACCGTGTTCGGCCAGAGCAAGGCGACGTACTTCGCCGGTACCAGCCTCGACCGCGTGATGGGGCAGGTCGACGACTGCGGTCACTACACGATCGCCGATCTCGATTCGACCGTTGCCGACGTCGCGATCGGGATCTCGGGCAACGAGGTCGTGGCGTCCGGCCGACTCCTGCTCGATCGCCCGACGACGCAGGGCACGGATGAAGACGTCGAGGCCCTCGTCGTGCCGATCGCCTCGCCGCCGGCGTGGGCCGATCAGCTCGGGATCGCGCCGACCTCCGTCGAGACGGGCTACCTCGTGAAGTACATCACCGCGATGGGAGCGCCCGTCCCCATGGAGGAAGTCCGGATCAGCGGCGCGGCCGTCGGCGGCCCCAAGCTCGCCCCATGGGCGGCGTACTTCACGGGATCGTTCGACGCACTCGATCAGACGCTGACCGCCACGACGACGGCCGGGACGGCGTTCATCGGGCCCCCGCCGGGGACGTTCCGCATCGGTGGGTTTCACGTTGGCAAGACCTGCGGTCGCGACGGCTTCGAGCTCGTCAACAACACGCTGGTCTACGTGGTCATGAAGGATTGCTGAGCCGCTGTCGTGAACCTGCGTACATCGCGTTCGACGACGACGATCGGATACGATGGCTTCTGGATGGTGCGCTCGAGCCTCGTGACGTTGGTACTGGTGGCGGGCTGCGGCCTCACCTCGTCTCCTCGCTGGTCACCCGAAGAGGGTGAAGTCTCGGTCTCGTGCGGCGACGGCGTGGTCGACGTCAACGAGGTCTGCGACGACGGCAACACCGACGCGGGCGATGGCTGCAACGCCGGCTGCACGAGCGACGAGAGCTGCGGCAACGGGATGACCGACGACGGCGAGCTTTGCGATGACGGCAACACGGTCGCCGGTGACGAGTGCAGCCCGGACTGCTCGAGCGACGAGACCTGCGGTAACGGCGTGGTCGATCTCGGCCGCGGTGAGACGTGCGACGACGGCAACAGCATCAGCAGCGACGGCTGCGCGAACAACTGCCAGTCGAACGAGGAGTGCGGCAACGGCGTTCTCGACACGCAGCTCTCCGAGGTTTGCGATCCGGGCGCGAACGCCGCGACCATGACGTGCGACCCCGACTGCACGGCACCACTGTGCGGCGACAACTTCCGCAATGCCGCCGCCGGCGAGGCGTGCGACTCGGGCGCCGTCAACACGGCAGCCTGCGACGCGAACTGCTCGACCGCATCGTGCGGCGACAGCTACGTCAACGGCGCTGCGGGCGAGGCGTGTGACTCCGGCGGCGTCAACACTGCGGCCTGCGATGCGAACTGCACCACCGCCGTCTGCGGTGACAGCTACGTCAACTCGGCCAAGGGCGAGCAGTGCGATGCCGGTGGCGTCAACACGGCGGCCTGCGATGCGAACTGCACGACGGCATCGTGCGGCGACGGCTATCCCAACAGCGCCGCGGGCGAGGCGTGCGACACGGGCGGCAACACCGGGAGCTGCGACGCGAACTGCACGCCGGCGTCGTGCGGCGACAGCTACATCAACGCCGCGGCAGGCGAGCAGTGCGATACCGGCGGAAACTCCAATAGCTGCGACGCTGACTGTTCGAACCCGGGCTGCGGCGACGGCTACCACAACCCGGCACGCGGCGAGCAGTGCGATACCGGCGGTGACTCGGGCAGCTGCGATAGCAACTGCACGGGCGTGTCGTGTGGCGACGGCTATCGCAACGGCGCTGCGGGTGAAGGCTGCGATGATGGCAACACCAACAGCTACGACGGTTGTTCGTCGAGCTGTCAGGTCGAGGCTCCCGTGTGCGGCAACGGCTATCGCGAGGGCGGCGAGGCCTGCGACGAGGGCGGCGCGAACGGCAACGGCAGCAGCTCCTGTCGCAGCGACTGCCAGTGGAACTACTGCGGTGACGGCTACCATTACTACGGAAACGAGGGCTGCGATGCCGGCGGCGCGAACGGCAACGGCGGCTACTGCCGCGGCGACTGCCAGATCCAGACCTGCGGTGATGGCTATGTTGGCCCCGGCGAAGGCTGCGACGACGGTGGCAGCAATGGCAACGGCTACAGCGCCTGCCGCAGCGACTGTCAGTGGAACTCGTGCGGCGACGGGTACCTCTATGTCTACGGTGAAGCGTGCGACGAGGGCGGTTCGACCGGCAATGGCTGGAGCTCGTGCGCCCCGTCCTGTCAGTGGAACTACTGCGGTGACTGGTACACCTGCTACGGCGAGGGCGAGCAGTACGACAACGGCGACGGTTGGTGCTGGGGCTATCAGCCGTAGCAGATCGGCCTACATGCACGGTCAGCTAGCGTACGGGTAGCGCCTCGGGTGCTGCATTGGGATCCGTGGATTCGATCGACTACACTTCAGGAACGATGCCGCGCTATCCACAGCCCGGCACGGTGCTGCTCGGGAAGTACCGTGTGACCTCGCTGATCGGCGAAGGTGGCATGGGCGTCGTGATCCGCGCGCGGCACATCGATCTCGACGAGGACGTCGCGATCAAGTGTCTGCTCCCGGAGATGCTGGCCCGCCCGGACATCGTCCAGCGGTTCCTGCGTGAAGCGAAAGCCGCGGTGAAGCTCAAGGGCGAGCACGTCGCGCGCGTGCACGATGTCGGACGTCTCGAGAACGAGATTCCGTTCATCGTGATGGAATACCTGGAGGGCGCGGATCTCAATGCGATCCTCCGCCACCACGGTGCGCAGGAGCCGGCCGTCGCGGCAGACCTGATGCTGCAGGCATGCGAGGCGATCGCCGAGGCGCACTCGCTCGGCATCGTTCATCGCGACATCAAGGCGTCGAACTTCTTCATCACGCAGCCCGAGAACGAGGCGCCGATCCTCAAGGTGCTCGACTTCGGCATCGCGACGGCGCCCGAGGGCACGAGCGATCTGACGAGCACGCAGTCGGTGATCGGAACGCCGGCCTACATGTCCCCGGAGATGATGCGATCCTCGAAGGCATCGGATCCGCGTAGCGACATCTGGTCGCTGGGCGTCGTGCTGTACGAGCTCATCGAGGGTGCTCGGCCGTTCCGCTCGGAGGTCTACTCGGAGCTCTGTCTCAAGGTCGGCATGGATCCGCCGATCCCGATCACGAACCCGAGAGCGCCCGACGGGCTGATCGCGATCGTCATGAAGTGCCTCGAGAAGCCGCTCGAGAAGCGCTACCAGTCGGTCGCGGAGCTGTCGTTTGACCTCATGCCGTATGCGACCGATCCGTCGCTCGCGCGCGCGTCGGTCGAGCAGTGCGCACGCCTCCTCGGTCGGCGCTCGATGAAGATGTTCGAGGCAGCCGCTGCGCGCTCCGAGGACATGACGCCGGGGGCGAACGCCGCGTTCCGGCCCACGCCCCACAACGCGCAGACGGCGGTCGGGATCGGCGACAGCTCCGACGTCGCGCATCGCACGCCGGCCCCGCTGACGCCGATCGGACGTTCGTCGAGCTTGCAGCCGTCGATCCTCGGTCGGCCCACGCCGGTGCCGTCGGCATCGCATCCCAAGACGCCGACCAGCATCGGAGGAAGTAACGGGGAGGTCGCGCAGCTCCTCGGAGCCAAGGCCGACACGAAGCCGCACCGCCGCGGCCTGTTGATCGCGCTGACCTCGGTGACGCTCGTCGCGGCCGGCGTGATCGCGATGGTGATGATGAACGGGCCGGCTGGCACACCGGCGAGCGCATCGCAGCCCGGCGCCGGTGATCCGAGCGCGCCGATCAAGATCGAGCCGACGGTCGAGCAGCCTGTCACGACGGATCCGGTCGCGAAGGATCCGGCCGTGGCGAAGGATCCGGCCGTGGCGAAGGATCCGG
>JANOPP010000480.1:0-3208 GCA_031421915.1 Myxococcales bacterium
TTGCTAGCTTTATATCGAACGTAAATCAACTGAATGAGTCTGAACGATTTTTTGCGCTCGACAAGGCGGCAATTGAAAAGATCAACCCGAACACTGGGACTGCGCCAACCTTTCGGTCAAAAGCTGACGCTGAGATATCCAAGAAAATTCACCTATTGATCCCGCCTTTCGTCACGGACAGTGCCCCCCCCGCAAATTCGTGGTCGGTCGAGTTCCAGCTAATGTTCATGATGGGCTCATCGTCAAAGGACTTCGTGCGGTCCAGCAAGGTCGATGATGCCGGCGCATCCCGTTATCTGCCCCTCTTCGAGGGCAAGATGGTTTCGGCTTTCGATCATCGTGCATCGGGATATTTCAAGCGCTCCGAGGGAAGGGGATACCGGGTTCTTCCGGACGCTACCCTCGTGGATCATCAAGATGCTTCTTTTGAGAATGAGCCATACTACCATATCGATAGGGCAAAAGTTGAGGCCCGGCTCCATAGTAAGTGGCGCTATGACTGGCTTATCGGCTGGAAGGATATAACGTCTGCGACTAATGAGCGAACTGTAATCGCCACCGCCCTGCCGCTGGCTGGTGTTGGCCACACCTTGCCGCTTATGTTTCCTGGCACGAGCGCAAAGTTGTCCTCAGCATTGCTGGGCAATCTTAACTCTTTGCCGTTGGACTTTATTGCGAGGATGAAGGTCGCTGGGCTCCACCTCACTTACGGCTACCTGAAGCAACTCCCCATCCTCCCCCCCAACGCCTACGATGACGCCGCGCTCTCCTTCATCGTCACGCGCGTGCTGGAGTTGAGCTACACCAGCCACTCCATGACCCCCTTCGCCCGCGACCTCGGCTATGAAGGCCCGCCCTTTGCCTGGAACGAGGACCGCCGCGCCGCCCTGCGCGCCGAGCTCGATGCCTGGTACGCCCTCGCCTATGGCCTCAACCGCGACGAGCTGCGCTACGTGCTCGAGCCCAAGGACGTGATGGGTGCCGATTACCCCAGCGAAACCTTCCGCGTGCTCCAGGGCAGCGAAATGAAGAAGTACGGCGAATACCGCACCCGCCGTCTCGTCCTCGCCGCATATGACGAATTGCTGGCACAGGGCCTTCAGCCAAGAACGGATGGTTATCGATGAACGCGATCCGCCAAGAATTGTTCGATGCGGTGGTGCGCGGTCGAGACAAGCTCGCGTTTGTCACCGACGTTCGCCAAGAAGACGGCCTGTTGCGCATTGTGCTGACAGTCGACAAGCCTGCTTTCCATAATCGGAAAGCGATTGATCGTTGGATGTTTGATCGCGTTCTCGACGCGCATGTGAAAATGCCAGACGAGGCTCTGCATCTGCCCGTTTTCCGAGGTGTCAATCAGCCGTCGCTCGAACGCGCTTTGCACACCGGCATCGACGTCCAACCAAGCGACGCCCACTGGTATGGCAGCGACCTTGAGAAGGCCCTGGAATATGGTGGTGACTATCCGGCTGTTCTGATCATCGATGGCGCCAGCATCACGCGACCATTCCGTGATGTCGCGGTCGACGCGCCAGAAGCCGATCATGCTGCTGCGCGAGCATGGGCCGCAGGCGAAGCCATTACATCACCGAACGGCAAATGGCTCCAATATTCCCGACTGCCCGCGGACGACCCGAAGCGAGGATCACCATATGAAGCAGCCTATGCGTGGTACATCACCGGTGACCCCAAGGCGGCGCTCATTGGTGTCATTGAATGTCGGTCAGGAGGACTTTGAATTTACCACATGTGCGGCTTGCTTCGCCGCACCGTAGCTATGACCGGACCACGGCCGCGATGACGCAGAACAAGCAGAGGGCATGATGAAAACCATCCGCACCGGCAAGGTAGGCAAAGTCGAACTCCGGCTCGTCGATACCGGAAAGGGCTTTGTGGCCATCGCCAACGAAGGCGGCAAGATCGTCAACCGCGTCGATGCCGAAGACGGAGACCGAGCCTGGGAGGCGCTCCAAACGAAGATGCAGCGCGATGGACCGAACTGGTTTGGCTATGCCGGCGCGCGATCGCGGTTCCTGCATTGGTTCGCTGGCGGATTTCAGTCGCCAATCTATTTGCTGCAAGAGCGCGACTACAAGCTGAAGGCCAAGGCCGATCTCGAAAAGACCGCCCCGGTCGAGGAAGCGGCCACCGGCTCTGGCCATGGTGGAGCCGTCCTGCGCGCTTATCGCGCCACCAATCTTCTCCACCCGATAGAGCAGACAAAGATGCAGGGCGTGTTGCGCGGCGCCGAAGGCGATGCCTTCGTCCGTGCCGCTGCCCGATTTGCGCTGGGAGAAGGCAAGTCCGCGCTGCGGACCATGGAAACGATACTGCGGCCGCACGACATCGCCAAATGGACGATCGTGACCTATCTGCCGTTTCTGTGGCGGCCGGATGAGCACATCTTCCTGAAACCGGAGGTGACAAGAGATTTCGCCGAGCGCGTGGGCCACAATCTCGAGCGCTCCTACAGCGCCGACCTCGACATGAGCACCTATAGCGATCTGCTCGACCTGGCCGACGGCATTCGCGGCGTCTTCGCGGATCTAAAACCGCGCGACATGATCGACATACAGAGCGTCATCTGGGTCGTCGGAGCTTATCACGAGGGCCGGGAAACGCCGCAGCCATGACGGACTTCCGGTACAATGCCGCGCACCCAATTTTCCGGGTCGAACTGGAACAGGCAGCGTTCAACCACGGATTCCGGAAGCCCAACGGCACTGCAGACGGTTGGCTGTACTTCAAATCTGATGAAGGCGTGCCGGGCGAGGTGGCGCTGTCCAGTGGCACGGGCAACGACGGATCGCCGTGGTTTCTAGCTGTCGAACATGCCGGCGTCGCGGCAAAGCTACGCGAAGAACTGCCTGACGCTGTCACAGGGCCGCCGCCGGGTAACTTCCGCGGTGCATTCGCATTCTCAGACCAGGTAGGGATGCGATCGGCCCTATCCCGGGCATTCCAACTTGCGCGCAGCCTGCCCACGTTCCCACTTGCCCAATTCGAAGCTGAAGTCGCGCATCTTGGCGACACCGAGGTCGAGCGGATCGTCAAGCAGCGGGTAGGCCAGAGCTATTTCCGCCGAGCGCTGCTTGATTTCTGGGGCAGTAGCTGCCCACTGACCGGCATCCGCGAAGAGGCCATGCTCCGCGCCAGCCACATCATCCCGTGGGCGGAATGCACGAGCGATGAAGACCGCCTCGATGTT
>JANOPP010000481.1:0-9605 GCA_031421915.1 Myxococcales bacterium
ATGATCAAGGACAACAACCTCCGTATGTACGAAGCGCTTGCGCATGAAGTCGCAATGGACGCGGCAGCTCGACGCGAGTTGACTAGCGAACAACGCCAGGAGTCGCGTGAGCTGCTCTCCCTCGCGCACGAGCGCCTCGCGGAGTTGGAGCGGCGCAGACGCCGCAATGAACCACGGAAGGTTCGCGGTGAAGTTGCCGCAATGCCGCGGGCGTCGCTCCTCGAGCGCCTCGGGGAGTTGCTCGCGGTTCAGCCTCGCGCCGTCTTTGCGTTTCGCGATCTCGCGGCGATGTCAGATGACGATCTGCGGAACGCTCTAGAGGACGCCCTCTCGATGATAGAGCGAATGAGCTGATCCCATGACAACGAGGGAGATCGATGCTCGCGCCGCAGCGCGCCGCATGTTGCAGCAGTGCGCCGTGAGCCGGCCGGAGCAGATCGATCTCGATCTCATCGCTGCCAGCGTTGGCGCGGAGATCATCTGCGACGACCTGGATGGCGCCACGGCCAGTGTAATGCGCATCGGGGACCACGCTCGCATCCGTGTGTCGAGGCGTATCCGCGATCTCGGTGCGCGGCGGTTCTCGATCGCGCACGAGCTGGGCCACCTGCAGCTCGGTCATGAGATTCCGTTCGGCAACGCGCGCCACGTCGTCGAACGCATCTGCAAGCCGCTGGAGAAGAACAGGCGAGTTAGCGAGCGCACGGCGAACGTGTTCGCGAGCGAAGTGGTGATGCCGGAGCCGCTCGTACGGCCGTGGTGCGCAGCGTCCTACGTCACGCTCGACCCGGCTCGAGAAATCGCGAACACGTTCAGGACGTCCATCCTGGCGAGCGCGATGCGGTTCGTGGAGCTCAGCGCTGAACGCTGCGCCGTCGCGTACTCGCTGCTCGGCAGAGTGCAGTGGATCAAGCGCAGCAGCACGTTCCCTGACTGGATCCCCAAGAACCGCCGACTCGATCCCACCTCAGCTGCGTGCGACTACTACCAGACCGGGTCCCTCGATCCCGCAGCGCACGTGCTCGATGCGGACGCCTGGCTGCCGCGCGACCGCTTGTGCGTTGGCACCGCGCAGATCGTCGAGCAGTCCGCGGCAATTCCCGAACTGGGTGCCGTATTCACGATGCTCTGGATTCCATGCGGGCAGGCGGGTGAGGGCGATGTCTCTCGCCCTGTTGAAACTTGAGAGGGGCGGCTGGGTGGTCACTACGCGGCCTGCCGCCGCGACGCAACGGTCACGCGCGTTCTCGTGACCCGTGACGGACTACGGAGAGATCGTCGTCGTCCGCCGTCGCACATCGAGTGCTCGGCGAGCGCAGAGCCGAATCGACTCGTCTTCGTCGGAAAGCCGCTCCTCTAGAGCAGAGCGAATGGCCGGTGATTCCACCGCGGGGTAGTCGACCTCGAATGCCGCGGTGGCGTAATAGCGCACATCGGTATCCGGGTCTGTCATCAGTTGCAGAAGGGGCGGAACCGCCCGCTCGTCGATCGTGCTGTCGCGACAAGCGCACCCCGGCAGGTTGCTGGCCACGTGAAAGCGCACTCCGCGATCGGGATGGTCGGCCAATGCCAGCAGCGTCGGCAGAACGCGTGCGTCGTTTTGCCAACCGAGCGTACTTACGAGCGCGCGTAGCTCGACGAGCGATTCGCAAGACGCCACCCGTGGTAGCAGCGCGTCGATCGTGCGCTGGTGGAATGGGCGCGGCCGCCGTCCTTGACCGATCTCTTTGAGCACGCGAAGCCCGAGCCGGCGATTCGGCCAATCAGGTGAATCGACGAGCGCCAGCGCACGCGTGAATACCGCTTCGGTCGCCATCTCGTGAAGCTTGACCAGGGCAGAGAGGTCTTCGCGATCCCCGGCGGCTGAAGCCTGGGCGATCAGCGCTCGCTCGAACAGAGCATCGGTCGTCGAATCCACAGCGGGCACTGTAGCAGGCGATGTTCCACTCGTTGTTGAAACGCGAGGTGCCGGCTGGTGATCACTATGCGGCCGCCGCCGCGGTGTGACGGTTGCCAGCGCGTTCTCGTGATCCTTGAGTGCGCGCACGAGCTGGGTCAGGCCCTCGCGCGCGCCCGTGATGCGGCGGAAGCGACCTGCGCATCGGCGACCGCGGTCACTGACGATGCGATCAAACGATCGCCAGTACGTCGACACCAAACCAGGCGCGCCAGGCATGAGCCGCGTCCCCGACAGCATCGAGATACGGTCGATCTGGATTGAGAAATGGTCTCATCAGCCACTCTTCGGGCCCGACGCACGCGACCCGAGTCCATCGGTCGATGAAGTCGAGAACAGAGTGTCCGAGTACTCGCCCGTGGCCCTCACCATCGTCGTGACTCAGGTACACGACAGGCGCTCGGTCTGTACGCGAGATGTCGACGGCGATGAGATCGCCATTCGGAGCGTCGAGGATCGCGACCTTGTCCCACCAAACGCGATCGTACTCATTGTCCCGATCCGGGAAGACAGCCTCGACCCATTCACGACGGGCACGTTCCAGCTCGGGTATCCGGCGTGCGTCCCATGCGCATCCGCCCCATGCCAGCTCCTTGAACTGCGCTGGTAGCTCGCAATCCTCGGGAAGGCTCCACGAGACATCGGCGTCTGCTGCAACGCCCGTAAAGAGATCGGCTAGTGAGTCAGGCATCGCGAACCCGAGCTCCTTCTCGATGGCCGAAAGCTCGGCGTGCTTTAACACCCGACCGACTCGAACGGACCCAGTACCGCCTCGTCGCTCGGATGCACGGACGGCTGCTTTCCAGCGCCGCTTCCACGTTGTTACGAGATCGCGACCCGCAGCCAGCTCTTGATCGGGGACTGGAAGTTCACCGCGGCTCTCTGACCAGAGAAGTCGCTCTGCTCGACGCTCGTCGGCGTTCCGCTGCCAGAATGCGCGTGCGGAGATGCCGAGCGACGGTCCGCCGCGCAGGATCTCGCTCGCATTCTCGAGGATCTGATTCGCAGTCTTCGATGCGCGCGGGCTGTCATCGGAGGCCAATACCGCTGCGAGCGCGTCGCGAAGGTCAGCACGCGAAGGTGGATCGACCTGCAACGGTTGCACAGCTCTGTGCAGCGGACTGGCCCCCGGGCTCGGATGCGCGTACGCGACGAGCGCGTCCAGTGCTGCCAGGCTGTGCGGGCGACCACGCTTCATCCAGGCAGCAATGCGTTCCCACCCAATACCAAGCAGCGCTGCCGTCCTTCCCCACTCTTCGACGATCGGCGTCTCGATACGTGCTTCGAGCCACTCAAGTGCAGCCGTGCTCGGAATCATCGCGAGCAGATGGAGGTTGGCGCGGCGCGTTGCCAGCGCCGCTTCGTCCATTTTGGCGACGAAGCGGGCGAGGGCCGCTTGTTCGCCTTCGTCCGCGATCGTCTGGAGTAGCAGCTCGCCGAACGCGCCGGAGAGTGGGTCATCCCAGCTGACGCGCATGGTGGGCCTGCCATGAGTAGTACACGGAGAAAGAATCTCCGTTCCGTGAAAACGGCATGTATTGCCGCGTTCCCACCGGTGCTGTCGACGGTGAAGAAAGGGTCCGCCGGGAAAGTCCCGCGCGAAACCTGTGGTGAAAGTACGGGCAAGTTGACGCCAGTCTGCGTGCCTTTTGATTGATCGCCTCCATCACCGGCGAAGCACGAGCGCGCCGCGAAGATCATGCCAAACGGACACGCGAGCCCAATGGTCGGCAGTAGTGATCAGGAGGCACTGAGCAATGTCCGAACTGGCGTTCAACGTACACGGTGAAAATTTCGAGATCCCTTCCGTCGTGACGGGTTGGCGCGTGCGGCGCCTAAAGCCGCGCGGCGCACCGGAGCTCGTGTACGGCCGCGACGGGCGCCCGCTCACGATCCCGATCGAGTCCGACATCGTGGATCTGCGCGAAGCCGTGGGTGGGCTCGTCGGTCGCTATCGCCTCGATCCGATCAACGACGACGGCAAGCAGGTGGAGAGCGCACCTGCCGCGTACATCCAGGTCGTCAAGTCCGAGCAGCCAACCGAGGCGCAAGCGATGGTCGTCCGGACCGAGGACGATGTGGTTTGCGAGGCCATGCGTCTGAACACCGAGCTGGCTAAGGCAATCGTCGACCGGTTTCCCGAGATGTTGCAGGCGGCTGCGGAGCTCCTCCGTGCAGCCGATGGGGCAGGCATGCCTGCACGGCAAACACCGGTTGCAGAGACCGAGGCAGCGGACGTGCCGCCGCCCGCCAGCGGGTTCGATCTCGGTGGGCTGGTCGCACAGCTTGCTCCCGTCCTGATGACCGCGTTGAGCAAGGGCAAGATTCAGGCGCCGATGCACGAGGCGAAGGCGCTCGAACCGACGAAGGATGCGGCGCTGCAGTCGAGCGACCCGGCGACGATGGCGCACTTCGTCGCTGTGCAATCGTTCCTCACGCCACACGAAGCGACGCTCGCGCGTGAGGTCGCGAAGCAGCTGAGCCCCACGGAGCTTCGCGGTTGGTTCGACGACCTGAAGAAGCTGAGCGTCGCGGACGCGGTCGAGAAGATCCGCGGCCTCACGGCTCGGCGGGAATAGTCATGGAGGCGAGGGAGATCATGTGCGCCGACGACGTCGCGTCGTGGCTCGGCGTCGATCGCAAGACGGTTTACAACGCGGCGGCTCGAGGAAAGATCCCATGCCAGCGCTTGGGCAAGCGCGTGCTGTTCAGCCGTCCCGCGCTCGTGGCATGGTTGGCGTGTGAGGCGAGTGCTCGTCGGTTGGAGGCTCAGAATGAGCGCACGACGAGATAAGCGGTACGGCCACTGGTACTACCGCAAACAGATCCGGATCGCCGATGGACGCGTGATCCGGATCTTTGGCGTTCCGACGACGATCGGCCTACCCGATAACAAGGCCGGCGCCGAACAAGCGGAACGTCTACACCTGGATCGCGTCCTAAAAACCGGCGAGGTCACACAGACCCCGTCACCACCGAAGGAGGCACCGAAGGTTCGCGAGTTCGTCGAGACCTATCTCGACGCGTCGCGCCTTCAAAACAAGCCGTCATCTGTCGAAGCGAAGGAATGGACGCTGCGCCGGCATCTCGTGCCGGCCATCGGCGATCTGCGACTCGACCAAGTCACGTACGCCGTGATCGAAGACCTGAAGGTCGAGCTGGCCCGCAAGCCTGCTCGCAACAAGTCCGAGACCACGGTTCCACAGACCTTGTCCGCCAAGTCGATCAACAACTACCTGACGATCCTCCGGCGCATGCTGGTGATCGCGCGCAAGCGCGGTCTGATCGCGGCGGTTCCCGAGATCGATTGGCTCAAGGTTCCGCCGCAGGAGTTCGCCTTCCTCGACTTCGAGGAAGCCAAGCGACTGCTCGGGAAGGTGGACGAGGAGTGGCACACGATGGTTCTCGTGGCACTCCGAACCGGCATGCGCATGGGCGAGCTGATCGCGCTGCGCTGGCAGGACGTGGACCTGGTCGCTGGAAAGATCACCGTTCGACAGAACGCGGTGAAGGGAAAGATCGGAACGCCGAAGTCAGGGAAGGAGCGGGAGATCCCGCTCTCGAACGAGACGATCACGGCGCTGAAGTCGTACCGCCACCTGAAAGGACCGCTCGTGTTCTGCACGAGCGAGGGCCGGATGCTGAAGTACACGGAGCTTCGTCATCCGCTCTGGCGCGCGTGCAAGAAGGCCGGGCTTCGCCCGATCCAATGGCATGCGTGTCGCCACACGTTCGCGAGTCATCTCGTGATGCGTGGCGTCCCTCTGAAAGCGGTGCAGGAGCTACTCGGCCACAGCACGATCCAGATGACGATGCGCTACGCGCACCTCGGACCCGAGGTCACGCGTGACGCAGTGAACCTTCTGGATCGGCCGATGGGGGAGGAAGGGGAGGCATGGACAAGCCGTCAAAGAAGCGTCTGAAAGCGCAGGTGCGTGATCAACAACGCCAGGCGGCGTTGGCTGCATTGCCTCTGCCGGCCTCGGAACTGGCTGCGATGTTCGACATGCTAGAGGTCGAGCTCCCGCTTCAGGGCTGCGACCACAGCCGGCGGATCACGAAGGCGTGGCTCGTCGGTCGCGGTCACGACGTCGAGACCGTGTTCGCCTGGTTGGAAACGCAGGGCGGCTACTGCGACTGCGAGGTCCAGAACGCCGCACAGGAGGTCGAGGAGGCAATGAAAGCCTCAAAGACCCCGCCGAGCTAACCACCGAACTGCTCGTGGCAGTGTGGTGGCAGCGTTCGCCGAAACCTGATCTAACGAACCGAAATAGTAGTGGAGGCGGCGGGAGTCGAACCCGCGTCCGAGAATGCCTCTGACCGGACGTCTACGCGTGTAGGCACGCTATTTAAAGTCTCGAGCTTGTCGGCAGCGGCCGGCCTACAAGCTCAACAAGCTGACTTTGTCTCGATCTCCATGCGCCAGCGGGTCAGGAGATCCAGTCTGATTGTGTCGGTGTTTCGTAGCTACAGACGGAAGCTGCGGACACCGTCGTTACCTGGTTTTATCAGGCAGCGAGAGCAACAGCGTTATCGTTCGCAGTTGCATGGTTTGCCCATTTTTACGTGGCCTTGGGCGCCACGACGCGCGATCCGGACGTCTTCATCCTCGTCGAAACCGTTACGCCCCCATGTCAAAGAACTACTGCACTATGGGTCGCAGTGACAGGTAGGTCAAGCAGCGAACGAGACGCGATCTGGCGAGTCGCGACGCTCAACATCTGGAACCGCCAGGGACCGTGGGCGCAGCGGTTGCCGCTGATCCGTGCGGGGCTCATCGCGCTCGACGCGGATGCGATCGGCCTGCAGGAGGTGATGGGCTTCACCGGCATGCCGAGCCAGGCGCACGAGATCGCGGAGGGGACGGGCTGGAACGTCCACTACACGCCCGCGTGGAACATCGGCGGCGGGTTGACGATGGGAAACGCGATCCTGTCGCGGCATCCGCTGCTGGAGCCGCAGAGCTTGCCGCTGCCATCGCCGCCCGGCGTGGACACGCGGACGGTCGCGTTCGCCCGCGTCGCTTGCGCGCACGGGCCGATGCCCGTGTTTGTCACACACCTGACGTGGCAGGAGCACCTCGCGAGTGCGCGCCGCGAGCAAGTGCGAGTGCTCGCGCAGCACGTCGCCGAGCTGGCGCCGGGCGATGGACCACCGCCGGTGCTGCTGGGTGACTTCAACGCGAACCCCGATTCGGACGAGATGCGGTTCTTGCGCGGCCTGACGACGATCGACGGGACCTCCGTCTACTTCGCGGATTGCTGGACCATCATGCGGCACAGCGAGGACGGCTGGACGTACGCGCGCAGCAATCCGTACGCGCTCCGGTCACGCGAGCCGTCGCGACGGATCGACTACATCTACGTGCGCCCCGGGCGGCACCTGTGTGGCGAGCCCGTCGCGGCGCGGCTGTGTCTCGAAGAACCGGTCGACGGAGTGTGGCCATCGGATCACTACGGAGTCGTGGCCGACATTCACGCCGAGAAGCGCCACCACGACCCGTTCTAGCCGCCGATGGTGATGCTGAGCGAGTAGTCGTACGAACCGTCGTCGTAGTAGGTCTGGTACTGCGGGTCCGGCGCGTAGTGACCGCCACTCCACTGCCACTCGGAGCCGACGTAGGCCCAGCTGCCGCGGACCCAGATATAGCCGGGCTCGCGCGGGTAGCTCTCGACGATGAGCCGCGGGCGAATGCTGGCGTTGTAGTAGTGCCGATGGACGGGCTGGCGATACGCGCGGCTGCGTCCGTTGTGGAACACGAATCGACCGTCGGTCACGAGGATCGGGCGACGCTCGATCGCCTGGCGATTGGCGCGGCGGGCGGGGCGGTTCACGCGCTGCGGTGGACGGTTGTGGTTGCGGTGATCGCGAACGACCGGGCCGCGCTGCTCGTGACGCCCGCCACGCTTTTGATCACGGTCGGCGAGGGCGATGCCGCTGAACATCGAGAGCGAGAGAGCGGCGATGAGGAGAGTACGCATCCACGACACAGGAGCACGGTGCATGCCACACGGTGCGTCCGCGCACAGGCGCCGTCGAGGCCGATCGCGGTGATCTCGAGGCGAGCGCTGGGCGTCAGGGCTCGTACGGAACCGCTCGTTCGACGGCGTGCCACATGTCGATCATCGCCGGCGTCTGCTGCTCCTCGTGGAGATGACCGACGAGCCCGGCGCAGCGCGCGAGCAGCGCGAAGCCGCGGAGGATCGGGAGGTCGTGGCCAAAGCCGGGCAGGGGCGGCTTTGTCGCCGAGTGCTTCGAGATCACGGCGCGTGCGGTGACGGCGCCGTCGGGCGCGGCGGCGATCCGCGCGACCCGTGTCGCGCGGGTCGAGCTCGCCGAGCGCGCGCCCGGCGCGTAGGGCATGATCGAGCGGTGAAGCTGCTCGCCCTCACCCTCGCCGCCGGGACGCTGCTCGCACCGCGCCTCTCCGACGCGTGCGCGAAGGCGACGCCCAGGGGCGAGGAGGTCCAGATCGCCGACGAGGAGGCGGTGATTGTTTGGGATCCCGCGACCAGGACGGAGCAGTTCATCCGGCGCGCGCGGTTCTCGTCGACGACCAAGTCGTTCGGCTTCCTCGTTCCGACGCCGACGGTGCCGCAGCTCGGCGAGGTGACCGGCAACATCTTCTGGTCGCTGCAGCATGCGATCCGGCCGGCCGTCGAGCACGATACGAGCGGCTTCGATGTTCGCTTCGGAAGCCTGCTGTGGGAGGCGTGCGAGCTGGGGATGATGAAGGGCGCCAGCGACGACGCGCGTGCCGTGAGCGCCGTCCGCGTGATCTCGACCGCACACGTCGCCGGCTTCGATGCGACGACGGTCGAGGCCGACGATGCGACCGCTCTCGCAGGCTGGCTCGCCGGCCATGGCTTCGCCACCACGCCCCAGCTCACGGACTGGCTCGCGCACTACGTGAACGAGAAGTGGAAGATCACCGCGTTCGTCGTCGCGAGCGATCAGACGGAAGGACAGAGCTTCGACCTCGCGACCCGCGCCGTGAAGATGACGTTCCAGACCGAGCGTCCGTTCTATCCCTATCGCGAGCCCATCGAGGTGCCGGCGGCGAAGCTACCCGCCGCGAACGACCGCACGCTGCGCGTCTACTTCCTCTCCAACCAGCACTATCAGGCGCGCCTCGCCGAGGCGCCGTGGCATGCACGCGTCCTCTACTCGGCGCCGGTCGCGCTGGACACCGAGCTCGCAGCGCTTGCCGGGCCGAACCCGACCGCGAGCGTGTTCATCGACGAGCAGGCGCCACGCAAGGGAATCGACGAGCTGTACTTCATGCCCGCCGCCTCGCAGGCCGACATCAAGCAGCCGCCCTTCATCATCAAGGATCCAACGAAGATCCTGATCCCGCTCGATGTGATCCTGCTCGTGGCCCTGATCGGCTGGCGAATCTCGGTGCGCCGCAAGCGTCGCCGCGCTGCGAAGTCGTAGCTGCGCGACGAGTCAGCTCGAGCGCGCGGCGTCACCGCGCGACGCGGTTGCGAGGTCGGGGCGCCAGCGGAACTTGTGTGCGAGCGGGTGATCGATGCCGAGGGCGATGTCGGCGATCAGCGCGCCGAGGACGGGCGCGAACTTGAACGCGTGGCCCGAGCCGCCGGTCGCGACGCAGAGGTTCGGGCGGGTCGGGTGGCGCGCGATCCAG
>JANOPP010000482.1:0-1792 GCA_031421915.1 Myxococcales bacterium
TTCTCGGTGAACGCGTTCGACGTGAACAGCGAGTCGAGGTGCATGATGCCGAGCAGCTCGTTCGCGTGCAGCAGCGGCAGCGTCATCGTCGAGCGGATGCCCTGCATGATGATCGAGTGCGCCCCGGAGAACCGGGCGTCCATCGTGGCGTCGGACGACAGGACGGCGGCCTTGTTGTTGATGACCTCGTTCATCACCGTCTTCGACAGCACGATGTTCGGATCGCTCTTGCCCGAGCGCGTCTTGACGAACCGAGCAGACAGCTCGCCGGTCTTGTCGTCGTTGAGCATGATCACGCCGCGATCGGCGCCGACGAGCTCGAACGCCTTGTCGAGAATCTTCGGGAGCAGCTTGTCGAGATCGAGCTCGCTGCCGACGGCGCGCGCGAGCTCGTGACCGATGCGCAGGCGCTCGTAGTCGCGGCGCAGGTTCTTGTCGTCGGAGATCTGGCGCTCCGGCATGAAGTCGCCGGTGTTGGCCTGGATGCGGCCACGGATGTGGCTCTCGGTCAGGCCGGGCGCGATCGTCACGCGCTGCAGAACATCGTCCGCCTTCGGCTTGTCGACGAACACGATCCGCGTGGAGCCCATCGTGAACTCGTCGCCATCACCGAGGTAGTGATCGGCGACGCGCTCGCCGCGCATGAACGTTCCGTTGAGCGAGCGGAGATCGCGGAGCAGGTAGCGCCCGTCGGCGGCCCGCTGGATCTGCGCGTGCTCCTTCGAGATGATTCGATCCAGGATCTGGATCGTGTTGTCGGGATGACGCCCGATCGTGTTGAAGGCGGCGAGCTCGAACTCTTGCCGCTCCTCCCCGGAGATGACGATCAGCTTGGCCATCGCAGACTCCAAAATGGTAGACGTCCGGGTTTGGCGAGTAAAGCAGCGTCCGTGACAACTCCTTGCCCCAACTCAGAAAATGGACCGGGAGTGGGCGCGGCCCTTGTGATCCCGCCGGGCCTATGGCATTTGTTTCGCCCCGACCGCTACCGGTCGGGACCACTCGCGATCGTGGCGGAACGGTAGACGCGCTGGTCTCAGGTGCCAGTAGTTCACACTGTGGGGGTTCGAGTCCCCCCGATCGCACGAACTAAGCTACTGAACGCTCTGCGTTTTCGTTCCGCGTGGTGCCGACGGCTGCCACGTGGCTGCCACACGCGCCAAGCATCGCGAGGACGCGCCGATCGGGATCCAAGATCCCGTTCCCGGCGCTGCACACGATGTCGGGGAGATCTCGTGGATGCGCCTCCGCGACATGCACGTAAAGCATGGTCTCGTCGATCCGCTTGTGCCCGAGCCGCGCCTGCAACCGCCACGGGTTCACGCCGAACAACGCGGCGTGGGTTCCGAACGTGTGCCGTAGCGTGTGGAACAAGCGAACCGGCAAGCCTGCGCGCCGGCAAGTCCAACGCAGCGCTTTGACCTCACCGACGCGAAGTCCTGCCTCACCGGCAAGACACGCGGCGGCGTACCACTCCTCGCCTTCGATCCGTGCGGCGGCGAGCAGCCGCACGTACTGATCGAAATCGCGATCGCGGGCGGAATTCTGACCGTCCTGGGAGTGTCGCTCGTCGTGCTGAATCGCCCCACGCACGATCTCCGACGTCGCGGGTGTCAGGGGGACCGTGTGCGCCGATCGCCGCGATCGCCGCGCGTGCTTCGGTCACGGTGACGAGCGGGCGCAGCGCCTGGGCTGCCTGGTCCCTGGGGATCTCGAAGCCACCGGACTCGTCGTCACGCAGCTCGGCTGGCGACACGGTCACGCAGTCCGACGTGAGGCTTGTGATCGTCCC
>JANOPP010000483.1:0-2612 GCA_031421915.1 Myxococcales bacterium
CGCGACCTCCGCAGCTCCCAGCGCCGCGCACGCTGCTCCAGCCGCTCCGTCGTCCCTGCAGCCGCTGCTGAGCTGGCCGCGGCATCGCGCGCTCGTGGCGGCGCTGCGCTCGGAGCTCGAGGCGGCGCTGCTGCGTAGCGACGCGGAGCTCGTCGCCGCGGCGCGCCGCCTGGCCTCCGCGGTGGCCGCCGCGCCGCCGGAGCGCTTCGCGGCTGCGTTTGTGCTGAACCCCGTCGAGCTCGGGCGTTTCGTGAAGCTCCTCGCGCGCGCATTCGAGTGCGATCTCGTCCTCGAGCGCCGCAGCGATGCCGAACAGGCGCGCAAGGTCCTGACCAAGCACCTGCGAGAGCAGACTCCCGTCTTGCTCTGCGTCGAGGAGTGGAGCCACTGGATCACCGTGCTGCGCGCCGAGGACAAGCGGTTCGTGGTCGCCGACTCGACCGATGAACCGTTGCTCTCCGTGCGGACGTGGCCGCAGCTGCGCAATCGGTGGAAGTACCACGACGTCGACTACGTCAAGGACAACCCACCGATCCTCTACGACCTGATGGCCGTGACGCCGCGGTTCCGCACCACGGTGAAGGGCGACTTCTCCGTCGAGCGCGTGAAGTTCCTGCGCCGGCCGGAGAACCGCCGACTCGGGCGGCACTGGAACGAGTACCTCGAGGATCTGCTCGAGATCTGTCGCCCACCGACGCACCGGATCGCGGAGCCGCTGTCGATGGGCGAGTTCCTGCGCCGTCACCAGGAGCTGCTGCTGACGCGCGTCGTCTACTGGCACGGCGACGTCAACCGCGAAGAGGTCGGGCGAGTGCTGCGCGACCTGCGGTTCGTGTCGGAGACCTACGGTCTGGTGATCCCCGCGTCGATGAGCCGCCGGGCGCTCGGCGATCTCGCGATCCTGATCTCGTTGTGGGCGTGCGCCGATCGCGGTGTCAACGGGATGTTCGGCGCACCGGGCAGCGACACGCGGGCAGCGGCAAAGCCGCGCAAGCGGCGCAACGGTCGCAAATAGCTCGCCACAGGCCGCACGTAGACTGGCCACAGGCCGCACGTAGACTGGCCACAGGCCGCACGTAGCTACTTCATCGCGAGTGTGAACTTCGCGCCATCGGCGCTCGACGCCTCGACGGTGCCACCGCGCGCGACAGCAGCGGTCCAGCTCACGTTGTACTCGGTCAGCTTCGTCCGGATCTTCCAGCTCGCCTCGAGGCGCGGGCCGCTCGACTTGTTGACGCTACATACGCGGATCTCGTCCTCGAAATCTCTCGCCTTGGCCTGCACGCTGCCGCAGCTGTCGTCGGAGATCACGACCTGATGGACCCGCGTCTCGGCGCCGACCTTGACGGTGAGCTCGAGCTTCATCGGAGCAACAGCGACGGGTGCAGGAGGCGTGGGCTGTGCGAGTGCCGGAGCGCACAGGATGAATACGAGGGCGGAGGCCGTGGCCAGGGTCTTGATCATGCTCCGGCGATGAGCAACGCGCGAGCCAGCGCGCAACTGCGTGATCGACCGCGGCGCGGCAGCCGGTGACTGCCACTACGGCATCGCGAGCGCGGATCGTCGCTCACGCATGTGCCAAGTCGGCGCTAGCGATCGTCGAGCATGGCGATCGCCGCATCGTTCACGGCGCGGCGCAGGGTCTTGATGTCCTCGGCCGTCGAGCCGCCGCGAGTCGGGTGCACGCGGTTCGTGAGGAGCGTGACCCAGCGCCGGTGCTCGAGATCGAGCCACAGCGACGTGCCGGTGAAGCCGGTGTGACCGACAGTGTGCTCGCGCGGCCACCGATCTCCTGCGTGGGAGACTCCGGGCGTCGGCGACGGCGTATCCCAGCCGAGGCGCCATGTCGTTCCGGGTGCGGCGCTGTCACCGAGGAAGCGCTGCACGACATCGGGGCGCAGCCGACCGCGCGGCCGACCATTCGCGGTGTCGACCATCGCGGCCGCGAACGTGGCGACATCGCCGATCCGCGCGAACAGGCCCGCGTGTCCGCACACGCCGCCGCCGAAGTACGCGTTCTCGTCGTGGACGCGACCCTGCACGAGCCAGGTCTGCCCCTCGCGCTCGTCGAGCTCGGTGGCCGCAGCGATCGAGATCGTGCTGGTTCCCGGGTAGCGAGCCTGCATCCCGAGCGGCTCGGCGACGAGATCGGTGTACGCATCCTCGAGACGCGCATTCGCCGCGCGCTCGATGATCGCACCGAGCATGATGTAGCCGAGGTCGGAGTAGACGGCGGTGACCCCTGGTGCCGTGGTGGGCTCCGCCTGTGCGAGACCGACGAGCTCGGTGCGCGGATCCGAGTGCGAACCCATGCGGAGCTGGCGAAAGAACTCGACGTGCGCGGCGCACCCGGCCGCGTGACCGAGGAGCTCCCGCACGGTTCCCGTCGAGGATGCGCCCGGGAGCCAGCGGCGGATCGGGTCGGCGAGTCCGAGCTGTCCCTCACCGACAAGGACCATCGCCGACGCGACCGTGGCCATCGGCTTGGTCAGCGAGGCGACATCGAACCAGGTCTGCTCGTCGACGCGCACACCGGGAGTCGGAACACGGCGGCTCAGGCCACGCACCATGCGCGCGACCTCGCGACCCTCATTTCCGATGGACACCGCCGC
>JANOPP010000484.1:0-19074 GCA_031421915.1 Myxococcales bacterium
CCGTTCGTCGATCCCGATCCGATGGTGCTGATGCGCCTGCACGCGCGGACGCCGCCGCCGCGACTCGACGAGGTCGCCGGCGGCGAGCCGTGGTGCACGCCGCAGCTCGTCGCGGTGATCGAGGGAGCCCTGATCAAGAATCCGAAGGAGCGGTTCCCGAGCGCGGCCGTGATGATCGCGGCGCTCGACGACGCGTTCCAGTCGATCGATCACGTCGCCTGATCACCGCGGGCGGTGTGATCAGTCGCGGTTCTTCTTGCGGCCACGGCCGCGGTCGCTGTCGGTGTCAGGAAAGGCCTCGAGCTGCGTTCGCAGCGCTTCGGTCTCCGGGGTCGCGCCGCCGTACTCGCGCTCCCACTCACCGAGCTTCTTCTTGGCCTCGCGGAGCTTTCCGTCCTGGATCTTTTCGATGATCTTCTCCCAGTCCTCGCTCGCCTCCTCGCTCGGAAGCGGTGGTGTGGCGATCACGATCTCGCCGGGGGGCGTAGATGGTGGCGGTGTCGTGGGGCCCCCCGCGCTCGGTCGCGTGGTGGCGGGAGGCACCGCCGTCGCGTGGTCCGGTCCACTGAACTTCGCGGCGAGGATGGCGACGAAGAGGAGTGCGCCCGCGCCGATCGCCCAAGGTTGCCAGCGCACGGGAACATGCGGTGCCACGGTGCCCGCGGGTGGGAGCGCGACCGCCGACATGCCGTGAAGTGATGCGGCCCCCGGGATCGATGCGCCGCCGTGCAGCGATGCGGCCCCCGGGATCGATGCGCCGCCGTGAAGCGGTGCGGCGTGGGGATTCGATGCAGCGCCGGGGACCGAGGTGGCACCCGCGAGGGCATCCGCCAGATCGCTCGCGGTCGGCCGCTCCGCCGCTTCGATCGCGACCGCGCGATCGATGATCGCGGCGATCTCCACCGGAAGCGTCGGGACCAGACCCGCGAGCGGTGGGATCGGGGCGAGCAGTCCACCGGTCGTCGCTTCGAGGCGCGGCCACGTTCCCGCCGCCGCCTGATACAGGCACGCACCGAGACCGAACACGTCGCCCTCGGCGTCGCACTGTCCACGCACAAGCGCCTCCGGCGGCGCGTACGCCGGCGAGCCGACGAACTGTCCCGTCATCGTGATCGACGAGTCGGGAACGTGCGCGACGCCGAAGTCCGCGAGCTTCCACATGCCCGGTCCCGCGGCGAGGATATTCGCCGGCTTGACGTCGCGGTGGATGATCTTCTGCGCGTGCGCCGCGGCGAGCGCGCGGCCGAGCTGGACTCCGAGCGCGCGGACCTCGCTGACCGGCAGCGGGCCCTGCGCGATCCTCTCCTTGAGCGACGGCCCGGCGACGCGCTCCATCACGAGGTACGGCGGCTCAGCGGTGAGATCGATGTCGAAGACCTGGACCACGCCCGGGTGCGAGAGCGCTGCGATCGCGCGTGCTTCCTGGCGAAACCGGTCGTCGAGCATGCGCGCCGCGAGCCCGTTGCGGTGGCCCTTCAGCGTCTTGACTGCGACCTCGCGTCCGAGCACCTCGTCGACCGCGGCGAACACCTCGCCCATCGCACCGGCGCCGAGCAGCCCGGTGACGCGGTAGCGGCCGAATTTGCGCTCTTCAGTCATCGCGTTGGCTCGCGCGCCGCGAGCACGCACCTCGAAGCATAGCGCTGGCGTGGCCCCCGGGTCTCGGGTAGGGTCCGCCCAGGTCGCAACAGCACGAAATATCGACGGGGGAGCTTCCTGACCTGGAGGCTGAGAGGTGCGACAGCACGACCCCAAAACCTGATCGGGGTAATGCCCGCGTAGGGAGGATCGAATGAGCAACAGCTCCACTGGCAACGGTAACGGCAACGGCAACGGCACCAAGCGCTCGCTTCCGCAGCTCGGCGAGGATCCGGTCGCGAACCTTCCCGTGATCGACGGCTTCCCGTCCTCGGAGAAGTCCTACGTCGAGGCCGATGGCCTCAAGGTCCCGGTTCGCCGGATCCACCTCGCCGGTGGCGAGCCCGCGTTCGACGTCTACGACACGTCGGGACCACAGGGCATCGATCCGCACCAGGGGCTGCCGAAGCTGCGCAAGCCGTGGATCGAGGCGCGCATGCGCGACGGCGACAGCGGCAACCGCTCGCAGATGCACTACGCGCGGCGCGGCATCATCACGCAGGAGATGAAGTTCGTCGCGCTCCGCGAGAACGTCACGCCGGAGCTCGTCCGCGACGAGATCGCGCTCGGCCGCGCGATCCTGCCCGCGAACATCAACCACCCCGAGTCCGAGCCGATGATCATCGGCAAGAACTTCCTCGTGAAGATCAACGCGAACATCGGCAACTCCGCCGTGTCGTCGACGATCGGCGAAGAAGTCGACAAGCTGCGGTGGGCCGTCAAGTGGGGCGCCGACACCGTCATGGATCTGTCGACCGGCGACAACATCCACGAGACGCGCGAGTGGATCGTCCGCAACTCGCCGGTGCCGATCGGCACGGTGCCGATCTATCAGTGCCTCGAGAAGGTCAACGGCGACCCCGACAAGCTCACCATCGACCTCTTCATCGAGACGTTGATCGAGCAGGCGGAGCAGGGCGTCGACTACTTCACGATCCACGCGGGCGTGCGCCTCGCGTACATTCCTCTCACCGCGAATCGCGTGACCGGCATCGTGTCGCGCGGCGGCTCGATCATGGCGAAGTGGTGCCTCGCTCACCACAAGGAGAACTTCCTCTACACGGAGTTCGAGCGCATCTGCGAAGTCATGAAGAAGTACGACGTCGCGTTCTCGCTTGGCGACGGCCTCCGTCCCGGCTCGACGGCCGACGCGAACGATCGCGCGCAGCTCGCGGAGCTCGACACGCTCGGTGAGCTCACCAACATCGCGTGGAAGCACGACATCCAGACGATGGTCGAAGGCCCGGGACACGTCCCGATGCACAAGATCAAAGAGAACATGGATCTGCAGGCGAGGATCTGCAAGGACGCGCCGTTCTACACGCTCGGACCCCTCGTCACCGACATCGCGCCCGGCTACGACCACATCACGTCGGCGATCGGCGCCGCGATGATCGGCTGGTTCGGCACCGCGATGCTCTGCTACGTCACCCCGAAGGAGCACCTCGGGCTCCCCGATCGCGACGACGTCAAGGACGGCGTGATCGCGTACAAGATCGCGGCGCACGCGGCCGACCTCGCGAAGGGGCACCCCGGCGCGCACAAGCGTGACGACGCGCTGTCGAAGGCGCGGTTCGAGTTCCGCTGGCAGGACCAGTTCAACCTGTCGCTCGATCCGGACACCGCGAAGGACTTCCACGACGAGACGCTGCCGGCGCCGGGCGCCAAGGGCGCGCACTTCTGCTCGATGTGCGGTCCGAAGTTCTGCTCGATGAAGATCACCGGCGAGGTCCGCGAGATGGCCGCGAAGCAGGAGGCCGAGGCCGGCATGGCCGCGAAGGCCGCCGAGTTCCGCGAGGCCGGTCACAAGCTGTACGAGAACGACGCCGGCGATCACCACTAGCTCCGCTCCGCTGGGGGAGGCTGTCGCAGGCGGATTCGCCCTCGGAAGCCGCCCGATCCCGGCGGTTTGGGCCCGCGGCTCCGGTTTGCGCTAGACAAGTCTGCGAGATCAGGAAATATTCATGGGCGTCACGGGTGTGACGTGCCGTGTCGGTCCAGTCGAAGCGAACGCTAAAAGTCGAAAAGCTCGCGCGCATCTACGATGACGAGATCGCGCCGGTCTGGGGCACGCGTTTCGGCAAGATGCTGCTGCGCAACCTCGCCGTGCCCGATCGCGGGCAGGTGCTCGACATCGCGTGCGGTACCGGCTACCCGACGATCGAGATCCTGCGCCGGATGAACGAGGGCAGCCGGTTGATCGCGATCGATGCGTCGAGCGCGATGCTCGACGTCGCGCGCCGCAAGGTCACCGAGCTCGGCCCACTCGGCAAGAAGGGCGTGTTCTTCCGCACCGAGAGCCCGGTGCCCAAGCTGTCGTTCGCCGATGACGTCTACGATCTCGTCGTCTGCAACCTCGGCCTCAACGAGATGCCGAGCCTCGAGGTCGCGCTCCGCGACTTCGCGCGCGTCGCCAAGAAGGGCGGCGAGGTTCGCTGCACGATCCCGCTGTCGGGGACGTTCGAGGAGTTCCACGACCTCTATCGTGAAGTGCTGATCAAGCACGACAAGCACGAGGCGCTCAACAAGCTCGAGATGTACGCGTCGCGCTACCCCACGCTCGATCACGTCGAGCGCTGTATGAAGTCGGCGAACCTCTCGGGCGGCGTCGAGATCGAGGAGTTCACGCTCCTGTTCAAGAGCTCGCGCGAGTTCTTCTTCGCCCCCGTGATCGAGTACGGACCGCTCGCGGACTGGAAGGACATCGCCGGCGGCGGCCAGGAGATGCAGGACATCTTCTGGTACATCAAGGAAGCGATCGACGCGTACTACGATGGCCGGCCGTTCCAGGTCACCGTCAAGGCGGGCTGCTTGATCGGCCGCAAGGAAGACGCGGCGACGATGCGGGCGCAGGCGCAGGTGCCGCAGCAGATGCGCGACCTCGGTAACTTCGAGGACGACGAGGAAGACACCGGGCTGCCGGCGCGGATCGCCGCGGGCTCGGTGCAGATGGCGGATCCCGATGACCTCGAGGTCGAGGAGATCGAGCCCGGAGACCCGAACGACTTCGAGGTCGACCTCGGCTCCGAGGCGGAGCAGGAGCTCGAGGCCTTCATCGAAGGCGCGAAGCGACCGCACCATCTCGACGACTGACCAAGCCGAAGTTGAGATAACGTCTCGCCACCGATGGCCGAGACGCGCGACGCCTACCTCAAGCTCGTCGACGAGCTGACCGAGCACGACCGCCGCTACTACGTCGACGCGAACCCGACGATCAGCGATCTCGAGTACGACAAGCTCTCGAAGGCGCTCGTCGCGATCGAGGCCGAGCATCCTGACTGGATCGTCGACTGGTCGCCGAGCAAGCGCGTCGGCCACACGGTGATCTCGGAGTTCAAGAAGGTCACGCGTCCAGTCGCGATGCTGTCGCTCGACAACAGCTACGACCTCGAGGATCTGCGCGCGTTCTACGATCGCGTGGTCAAGGGCCTCGATGGTGACGCGGCCGTGTTCTCGATCGAGCCGAAGATCGACGGCTTCGGGATCGAGCTCACCTACCAGCGCGGTTCGCTCACGCTGGCCGCGACGCGCGGCGATGGCCGGATCGGCGAGGACGTCACCGCGAACGTCCGCGTCCTGAAGGCCGTGCCGCAGTACCTCAAGAAGAAGGTCGAGAAGCTCGTCGTGCGCGGCGAGGTCTACATGACCAAGAGCGAGTTCGCGGCGATCAACGCGGCGCGCGCCGAAGCCGGCGAGGAGCTGTTCAAGAACCCGCGCAACACCGCCGCGGGCTCGATCAAGCAGCAAGATTCGAAGGAGGTCGCGAAGCGCCCGATGCACGCGATCCTCTACGAGGTCGTCGACGGCGAGAAGTTCGCGTCCGGTCACCTCGCCTCGATCGCGTGGCTCGGCGAGCTCGGCATCCCGATCTCCGCGCACAACACGCGCGCGGCCACCTGGGATGAGCTGATCGCGTGCGTCCACTCGTGGGAGGACCGCCGCGATTCCCTCGACTACGAGCTCGACGGCCTCGTGATCAAGGTCGACGACTTCGCGCAGCGCACGGCGCTCGGCACGACCGCCAAGTTCCCGCGCTGGGCGATCGCGTTCAAGTTCCCCGCGCGCCAGGTCACGACGACGCTGCACGACATCCACGTCAACATCGGTCGCACCGGCACGGTCACCCCGGTCGCGATCCTCGAGCCGGTGGATGTCTCGGGGACGACCGTGTCCCGCGCCTCGGTCCACAACTGGGACCAGGTCGCGCGCCTCGGCCTCGGCAAAGGCGACCGCGTCCTGATCCAGAAGGCCGGCGAGATCATCCCCGAGATCCTCGGCATCACCGAGAAGGGCCCGGGTCCGGCGTTCGGTCCACCGACCGTGTGCCCCGCCTGCGCGACCGCACTTGAGCGCGAGGAGGGCCGCGTCGCGCTGATGTGCCCGAACCGGATCGGCTGCCCGGCGCAGCTCCTCGGTGCGATCGAGTTCTTCGCCTCGCGCCACCAGATGAACATCGACGGCCTCGGCGAGAAGGTCGTCGAGCAGCTCGTCGATGCGAAGCTCGTCGCGGACGTCGCCGACCTGTTCACGCTGACCGAGCTGCATCTCCTCTCGCTCGAGCGGTTCGGCAAGCTGTCCGCGCAGAACCTCATCAAGGCGATCTCCACGGCGAAGGAGAGCGCGACGTTCTCGCGCCTGCTCTCCGCGCTCGGCATCTCCAACGTCGGCAGCGTGCTAGCCAAGCCGCTCGCGCAGAAGTACGGCAAGCTCTCGACCTTGCGTGCGGTGAATACCGCGAAGACAAGCGAAGAGTTCTGCGCGGAGCTGTGCGAGATCGAGGGCGTCGGCGAGATCGTCGCCGCGCACGTCGACACGTTCCTCCGCGACCCGCACGTCGTCGTCGTGCTCGATAAGCTCGCGGCACGAGGCGTCGATCCCGAGGAGCCGAAGCTCGCGATCACGACCGGTCCTCTCACGGGCAAGACGCTCGTGGTCACCGGCACGCTCACGCAGGCGCGCGCCGACGTCCAGAAGCGGATCGAGCAGGCCGGCGGCAAGGTCGCTGGCTCGGTCAGCAAGAAGACGCACTACCTCGTCGCGGGCGCCGACACCGGCAAGACCAAGCTCGATGCGGCGCAGAAGAACGGCGTCACCGTGATCGACGAGGCCGAGCTCGAAAAGCTGCTGACCGGCGGCTGAGTAGCTGCCGTTCGAGGGCCGAGGGCCGGACGTCGCGTCCGCACTCCGGCCGGACACGGAAACCTCCGCGTCGTGATCTCGCGCGCTTGCAGGCGGTGCGCCGGTTGCACGAGGCCAATGCTACGATGGCTGCAATGGTGTCGCGATCCACGAGCACTCCGGTTCCGCTGGGCGACTACGTCCCCACCGCGGACAGCGTGATCGTGATGACCGACATCAGCTGGGAGGGGTACGAGTCCTTGCTCGCCCTCCGAGGTGAACGCAGCCGCCCGAAGCTGGCGTACCTCGACGGAGCGGTGGAGCTGATGACGACGTCACGTGGTCACGAACGCATCAAGAGCAACGTGAGTCGCCTCGTCGAGACGTACTGCATGCACGCCGGTGTCGACTTCAGCCCGTTCGGCAACTGGACGCTCAAGAAGAAGGTGAAGCGGAGCGGCGTCGAAGCCGACGAGTGCTATATCTTCGGGCCGACGCCGAAGCTGAAGAAGCGCCCCGATCTCGCGATCGAGATCGTGTGGACGAGCGGCGGCATCGACAAGCTCGAGGCCTATCGCCGACTCGGAGTCGGCGAGGTCTGGTTCTGGAGCAACGACGAGATCACGGTGCACATCCTCGACGGCGATGGATACAAGCGCCGCGACCGCAGTGGCTGGTTGCCCGAGCTCGATCTCGCGCTGATTTGCAGGCTCGCCGAGGTCGATCCGACCAGCGCGGCGATCCGGCAGCTCCTCGAAGCGCTCCGCGCCTGAGCCGCGACGTTGTCGTGATCCTGCGGTGGTCGAAGTCCTGTCCACGGAGTGGAACCGACCGCACGGAAGCCTGTTCCACGCGCTATGATCGACGAGGCCAAGCTCGAGAACTGCTGACCGGCGGCTAGAACCTACTCGGCACTCAGCGGCGCGCATCCGACTAGCGCGGCTTGTCGAGGCTCCAGCGCTGTCGGTAGACAGCCGCGCGACGCTCTCCGTACAGAAGCCGCACCAGGTGGATCATGTTGAGAGCGAAGTTCCTTGGATCGCCTGTCGCTATCTTCCAGAGCTCGTCTTCAAACCTCTTCACGAGCGTGTTCTCCGACAGCGGGTGGCTCTTGTGTATGGAAGCGATCGCCTCCAGGTCGTGCTCGTAGCCCCTGACCATCTTGGACAGCGCGAGATCGTACTTGTCGGGAACGATCATGATCAGGCGCTTGAGCCGCAGGCCCCGCACCCGCTTCAGTCGATCCTCGTAGTTCCAGGGCAGGTCGGTGACGGTTGCGTTTCCGATCGCGAGCACGACGCCCGTGACGTTGGCGGCGACATGGGCGGCGCGGGTCAAGTCGGCCGAGCTGCCCGACACCACGGCGTACACGTCCATGTCGGACGTCTTCACCGCCGCGTCGTACTGAACGATGGCAGCCAGGCCGCCAACCACGACGACCTCCACGTTTCGGACGAGCGCGGCGTCGAGCGCGCGCAGGAAGCGGACGATCTGCTGCCGGTCAAGGCGCGGCACGAAGGCCCGGCCGGCGTCGGAAGACCAGTCGCTGATCGCTGGTCACCTTCGTGAAGTAGCTCTCGTAGCTGTCGTCAGGCTCGCCGACGACGAGCTTCCACGATTGGGCCAACGCGGAGGCCCGTGGCGCCGCCAGCTCCTTACGAAAGAATGCGACGGGAGGATCGTCCGCGCCGATCGTGCGCCGAAGGCGACGGAGCAGGTCGGGTGGAACGGCAACCGCGCTGAACCGAGCGGTCAGCTCGAGTAAGTAGCCGAGCACGCGCGCCTCTACCGCCGGCACCGCAAGGAGCCGCTTCTGGTCGACAAAGATCTCTTCGCGAGCGCGGTGGACGTACACCGGGATCATCCGCGCTAGGCCCGCGTCGTCCCGGCACGCCGAGATCGCGCGGATCAAGACACCAATCGGGTCGCAGTTCTCGGCACGCGCGTGACCGTTGCCGTACTGCGCCACGAAGCAACGCAGCTCGTCGAGATCCTTCGGCGACCCAAGGGTGATCACCGTAGGCTTCCAGCGCGCCGTCGCGGCCTTGTGCGCGATCTCGGACCGTTGGCGGGCGTCGAGCTTCTTCGCCCTGGCAGGTCCTCCACGAAGGCCGCCGCGGCGTCCAAGAGCCCGCATGGTTCGCTTGTTCGCCACCGCTCAAGCATGACACAAAATTCTTCGGGGGAACGGCGTCACAGACTCCCGGAGGTCGATCCCAACAGCACGAGCCGCGGCGACGTCGTGATCCTGCGGTGGTCGAAGTCCTGTCCACGGAGTGGAACCGTCCGCACGGAAGGCTGTTCCACGCGCTATGCTGGCTGTCCGTGGCGACAACCCCCGCGCAGCTCCGCGCATTCCTCGACCGTCCCTGGGCGAAGCTCCGGGCGGCCAAGGATCGTCATACGGCTGCCGTGGTTGCGCGTGATGGAACCGCACGCGCCTTCCAGCTGGCGGACATCCTTCGCCAGCACGCCCTCGCGATGGGCGCTGTGCAGAGTCCGGCCGACCGCCGCGCAGATCTCGCGACCGCCGTCGAGATCCGCAGAAAGCTCGATCGTGCCAGCCGACGTTCCCGCCGCGCTCGCTGACCTGGCCGCAGCGTTCACCGGGCTCGGAGTCCGGTGGTACGTGTTCGGCGCGCAGGCCGTGATCGCCGCGGGGGTGCCGCGGTTGACGGCCGACATCGATGTCACCGTCGAAGCACCGCGCGGAGGAACGCGTGCACTGGTCGCTGCACTGGCGCGCCACGGCATCGCGCTGCGAGACATCGGAGACGTCTCGACGTTCATCGCCTCGACGCGCGTCCTCCCCGCGGTCCACGTCCCGTCACAGCTCCCGATCGATGTGATCCTCGCCGGGCCGGGTCTCGAAGAGGAAATGTTGTCGCGCGTCGTCAAGCGATCGATCGGTGGCGCGAAGATTCCGTTCATCGCTACGGCCGATCTGATCGCGCTCAAGATCCTCGCTGGCCGCGACAAGGACCTCGAAGATGTCCGTGCGCTCGTCCGCGCCAAGGTCCCAAAGCTCTCGCTCGTCGTTGCACGTCGTCGCGTGGCGACGCTCGGTGCCCTGCTGGACGACTCGACGCTGGTCGCGACCTTCGATCGACTCACCAAGCGAGCCCGTTCAACGCCGAAGCCAAAACGAGCGGCTCGTCCACGACGCACCTGACGCGGATCGAGACCGACGGCAGCGAGCTCGAGACGCTGCTCACCGGCGGCTAGCAGTCGTCGTCGGAGAATCGGTTCTCGACGTCACGCCGCGAGGGCCCGAAGCGGTTGGGCCTCCCGGAGTCGAGGGTCCCCCGGTAAACCAGATCGCACTGCGTGTAGCGCGTGAAGCTGGTCCATCGTGTCAACTGTTCGCCGCACAGGCTGCAGGAAATCTGACCGTTACACTTCACGGGCATGCGGCGCTCGAGCATCGTGAATCTGCTCGAGCAAGCACGGCACACCCTCTCTCTGATCGCCGCAGCCACGCTCTGACTCTAGTCGCTCATCACCCTTTTCGGGCCGGCTTTCGCGACGGCGCCGTGGTGATTCCGGACACCGATGCCAGACGTCGCTCGTGCTTCCGAAGCTTGCGCTGAAGCGTCGAACGGAACATGCCGAGAGCCAGTGCGGCCTTCTGCTTGTTCCCGGCGCACACACTCGCGGAGAACCCGTTGGAGATGATCCCATTCGACGTCGTCGACTGACATCGCCTTCTCGTGCGTGCGATGGGATCTCCCGACTTGGATGCGAGCGAGCACGTCCGTGAGTGGCTCCGTCTTCGGGACGACATCTGAGGCTCCCGCCTTCATGGCGTCCACAACCACACCGGTCGACAGGAAGCTGCTCACGCACACCACGATGAGACCCGGCTGCTGGGCCTTCAGGGTGCTGATGAGCTCGAGCCCGGACTCGTCGCCGAGTCGCAGGTCTACGAGTGCAACATCGACCGGGTTGCCGCGCGCGATCCGCTGTGCATCCGTGGAGTTGGTTGCCGTCAGAACAACATGAGTCGAGCGCAGCTTGCGCGTAGCGGCCGTCAGCATCAAGACATCGTCGTCGACGACCAGCACTGTCCGAACGTCACGCCTCGTCGCCATTCACCCCCCTTGACTACACGAGCAACGGTAGACGCAGTAGAACGACGCGTCAAACGTCGAGGTGTGCCGCAAATCGCTGCACCAGGTCTCATCGCTGCTCGCCACGGTCTCATCGTCCTGGCCAGCCTTGCGATGCACGGACTACCGTCGACAAACGTCCGCAGCGTTGCGGAAGAGTTCTTGTTGCCTCCTCCCGTTCGCGTTGCGCGGTTGATTTGTGCTTGCACGCATCGATCGAGATCCGGTAGAGCGATCGGGTGGCCTGATCGCTCGGGGCGGTGAGCTCGTCAGGATCAGGTTGTGCCGATGGCTTGCCCTCGGCACGACAAGCTCTTTCCTTTGGGGGTTCCATGCGGATTCACTTGAAACTGCTCGGCAGTGCCGGGCTTGCGGCGGGCATCATCGTGCTGATCGTCCAGAGTCGAGACGTCGCCGGTGATACGCCAGACTCGCAAGCATCTGACCCGTCGCCAGCGCCCGCCGTCCCCGCTGAGCCCGCCGCCGCGGACCCCGATCCATCGCTACAGTACGACCTCGGTCCCCACGCGATTCCTTACGAGGAGCTCAGCGCCGAGGAACAACAGAATCTGGACCGGATGGCCGCAACGACTGCGAGCTCACAACCGGAGGAGTCGCATCTCGTGTTCGAGCGCGCCGCTCAGCAGGCGGCGGAACGAGCTCGTGCCGAGACAGCGGCCGCGCAACTCGGGCTTACCGGGCTCGAGGACCAGGGAGTTGTGCCGTGAGGCGCACGATCACAGTCCTCGGCATGCTCGTCGCGTGCACCGGAAGCGACGAAGAAGCGAAACGTGATCAGCTGCCGAAGGAATCGGTTCGGACGCATCGCTACACGAACCAACAAGACGGCTACGCAACGGATGCGCCGGACGAATGGTCGGTGTCCGAAGACCGAGGGTCGACCATCTTCACGGCGCCCAACGGAAAGAAGCACACGATCGTCGTGCGTGCAGCAGCGAGGCCGAGGCAACTCGTCGAAGGTCGGAACACGACGACCGACGACATCACCGCCGCGACCGAACGAGTCCTTCGGACCCTTCCGAACGCCACGATCGTACGACGGTGGTCGTTCTCGGATGCAGCGATGCCAGCGCAAGCATTCGCTGTCGAGTTCTCGCCGCCCGGCCTTGACCGTCGATACCAGCGGGTCCACGTCGTCGCGCTCGGTGCCCAGCGACTGTTCCACCTGAGCTACACGGCACCCGCCGGAGACCAGATCTCGGAAGCCGCTCTCGAGCACATGGTCATCGGACTGCAGGAGGAGGGCTGAGATGCAGAATGTGATTCGCGCAGCGATTCTCGTGATTCTGATCGCGTCGACCCGAGCGCAGGCCGCCGAGATCTGCGGCAATGGAATCGACGACGACCTGGACAGCTACGCGGACGACGGATGTTGGCCTGCTGCCGTCATGGGAATCTGCCAGAACCCGATGTCGTGCAAGGAGACCGGGGATGTCGGCCCGAAGACGGGCAGCTTGGTCTACCAGCTTCCGCCGGACCTCAAGGTGGCCGTTCCTCGAGGCTTGCCGCTGGAGTTCAAGCGAACGTACATGAGCCAGTACGCCCCGCCGGCAACGAACTATCGGACGGCGATGGGATCGCGTTGGCATCACAATTTTCAGTCGTGGCTCGACAAGTCGGGCACCACGGTCGTTGTCCACCTCGTCACCGGACAGGACGTTCGGTTCACGTACCTGAACACGAGCGGCGGCTTCGACTACTACACGCCGCAGGCAGGAGCTCACTTCAAGCACCTGCGTCAGGCGACTGCGAGCCCCAACCGGTGGGAGCTCCGCACGCTCACCGGCGAGAACTACGTTTACTCATGGGCGTCGCCTGTCGGGAAACTGATCGAGATCACGGATGCACTGACGACCCCGAACAAGCTCGTGATCGCGTACGACGGCGCCGGCCAGATCAGCACCGTTACCGATGCGGCAGCGAAGAAGCGCCTCAGCTTCGTCTACACGAGCGGTCGCGTCACCCGCGTGAACTATCAGACCTTGGTCGGTGCGACCGCCACCACGCGAACCGACGTTCGTTTCGTGTACACGGGCACCAACCCAACGACGGTGCAATCGACGACGACGACGATCCAGACCACCGTCTACAACGCTGCCGGCTTCCTGACTGCGATCCGAGATGGGGCCAGCAAGAACATCGTCAATTTCGACTGGGTCGCAGCGACCCCGAGCGTCAACGCTCGGATCACCACACCCACGGGTGGTATCGCCTACGAGTTCGCCTCCTCGAGGGCCGGCTGCGTCGGATCGACGGTTCTCTAGTTCAATCTGGTGAACGCTACGAGCTGCAACGTCGACAGCGATTGCCTCCTGCCCGACCTGACGCAAAAGGGGCGCTGCGGCGGCAAGACTGGCGCCGGCGCTACCGGCCGCTGCTATCACGCGGCTCGGTGCCTTCAGACAACGTCGCCGAGCGAGGATCTGATCACGCTGGTGTCGCCGTTAAACCCGTGCACCGGCGCGTGCGCCCCCACCGCCGAGTACGCATGGACCGGTTTGGATCTGAAGGGCGTGAAGCTAGCGGACGGCAACTGGACTAGTTTCATCCGCAACGCGACGACGGGAATGACAGAGATCATGGCGGAAGGCGACACCAACTCCGATGCTTCTGACGCAGGCGGCCTCAAGACGTGGTTCTTCTACGACACCAATTTCCCCGGTAGAGCCACCGAGGTCCGACGGCAGTCCAACATCAGTGGATCGTCGTGCGACGGGGGCGTGGTGAACATTACCGGCTGCAAGCGAACGCTCTACAACTGGGGCGCAGCAACGGGACTCCTCGATTCGCACCGCGAGGTCGGCTTCACGTTCAACGCGACCAACGCCGCCACGGGGTATGACTTCAAGACGGATTTCACCTACGACACGGCGGGCCGGCTGATACTCACGAACGGGCCGCTGACCGGCAACGACGATGTCATCGAGCGCACCTACTGGAGCTCCGCGGACGTCTTCAAAGACGGCTACCCCAACGAGGTCAAGCGGAAGAAGGACGCGAGCAACTACGTCACCACGGTCTACGACGGCTACACCTACTGGGGGACCGCGGGCAGCCAGAAGGATCCGGACCTGACGTTCACCTGCCGAACCTTCGACGCGAATCGAGGCTGGCTCACGCAGCTCCGCGAGGCGATGAACGGACAGACCTCGTGCACGACATCTGACGCGCTCGACCTGACTACCGGCTTCGTACGCGACACGTTCGGACGCCTAACGCGGACGACGCTGCCGCTCGGTGACTGTCAACACAAGGAATACGACTCCTTTGGTCGGCTCACCGATGTGAAGCTGCGTGACGATTGCGTTGCCGGCAACCCGGGCACTACCCAGACGAGCACGATCGATCCGAATGGGCTCGTGCGCAAGGTCGAGTACAAAGACAGCGCGGGCACGGTGAAACTGCGCCAGGAGGGGACCTACTTCGATGGCTTGCAGCAGGCCGGAATCGTCAATCCGGTGTCGCTCTACGCGCGCTCCATGAGCTATCTCGCCGACGGCCAGCTCGACACGTTGACGTTCGAGAACTCTCTCGGCAAGACTCAATGGCTCTGGGATGCGCAGAACCGAGAGTCCGAGCGCCGTCGATTCAGGACTGCGGGCACCGAGGACAGCTGGTCGTTCGGATACGCCTCGAGCCCTTCCCGCGAGACGAGCACGGTAACGGACGACATGGGTAAGGCAACGACGACCGTGACCGACGATGTTGGTCGCAAGACGAAGGTCGTGAGCCCTGATTCAGGGACGACGCTGTTCGTCTACGACGCTGCATCGAGACTCACGACGATGGTCGAAGCATACGGCGCAGTGGGACAAGCGACTCACGCGTTCACGTACGATCACCTGGGCCGAAAGCTCACCGAGGCGTACGGAGGCCAGACCTGTAACGACGACGGGTCGTCTGACATTGAAGTTCAGTACACGTATGACGACGTCACGTGTACACCGGGGGCTACCTGCACGAACACCAAGGGCCGGCTGGCGTACGTCAAGGAAGTGCTGTTCTGCGACACGGTTCAGGCCGACGATGCTGTGCATCAAGAAACGTTCTACGGGTATGACGCGAATGGCCGCGTCACGCAGGAGTACATCAAGGACGACACCACGCGAACGGCCGTGCAGAACTACGCTTGGGACAAGAATGGGAACGTGACGCAGGTGACCGCGCCGTCTGGCGTGGCGGCTGGCTACACGTACGGCGGAGCCGGAAACTCCGACACCGGGCTCGTAAGTACGGTGTGGCGGAACAACGGAACCACGACGAACCTCCTCACCAACGTTCAGTGGTCGCCGTTGGGCCCGGTGACCAGCTACGATCAGGCCAACACGATCACGGGAACACCGCTGCAGGCCACGCTGACGTGGAACCTCGCGCATCGTGCGACCCAGATTCGGTACAACGCTGGCGTCGCCAACAGGACGCAGATTGACTACACCGAGGACGAAAAGGGCAGGTACACTTCCAAGGTCTACTCGAACACGGCAAACACGATTCCCAACACGCATCTTCAATACGATTGGTTCGATCGCATCACCTGTGATGCCACCGTATCTGGGGCTTGCCCGACGTCCGGCGCCACGCTGCGGACGAACGTCAGTTCCTACAACGCCAGTAACGATCGCTCCACCTTCTACCATCAAGACCCCGCGTTCTACGACCAGCGCTTCGACCTGGCCTCCGCAGCGAACCACGATAAGATCGACTACATCTTCCCTTGGGCGCTCGGAACCCAAGTGAACGTGACGTGGGATGCGCGTGGCAACCGCTTGTCGGAAGACAATACGAACTCCGCGAACGATCGGCGAGATTTCACGTACGACGGCAGACGCCGAGTCCGGACCATCAACGGAAAATTCCGGCGCAGGCAACCAGTGAACCTCTACTTCATGACCGACTACGCGATTACCAACGCATACGATCATCGCGATCGTCGCGTACTTCGCACCTTCTACAACAGCTATAGTGGCGTCACATCACAGTGGTTCTTCTACTACGATCTCGAAGATCGACTGATCGAAGTGCGGCACGTGCCGAATGCGGCGTCGCCAACGACGTATTCGATCTATCAGTGGTACTGGCTCGGAAAACGTCAAGTTGCGTACTTTGGCACCGATTATCCAGCGGCGACGACAGCGCGCTACTTCGTCCATGCAGACGAGAGCAACCGACCGATCGAAGTCTTCTCGTGGCCGGCAGCGGGCGATGCGGTGGCGGTTTGGGCGTCCAACCCGGACGCCTTTGGCTGGGACCGACTTGGCTTGCCGCAGACGGTTGGCTACCAACCACTGCGGTCTCACGGCGCATACTACGAAGACAACACGCAGGCATGGAAGGACACGACATGGACGGATAGGCCCCCGCTTCTGACGAACATGGGCACGACGTTCGACCCCATGACCGCGAGCTACCTGCAGAGGGTCGGCTCATGGCCCAACGAATCGTACACTGCCGAGAAACACGACAGCGAGTTCAAGATTCGAACCCCGGCCCGTCTTGGAGTCACGAGGTCTGGCGGCGAAGGCCAAGGAATCACGCCCTTCACCTCCAGTTCGGCGATCGTCCTTCAGTCCTCGGAAGGAGAATGTGGCTCAGGAACGATCGCTCATCAAGATGACGGTGGTGACGGTGGTTCCGGTGGCGGGTGGTGCAAGACCTGCAAAAGTGACATTGAATGCGGCGAGCCCTTCTTGCACATTGTTCTTTGCAACTACACCAAGACCTGCGAAAGACGCTCTCAATTGATCGGCTATCGAACCTGTGTAGCAGCTGGAAACTCTTGCACTTTGAGCAACTGGGGACTCTGCTCGCCTTGGGCCGAGTCCTCTGGCGGCAGTGGCTTGTATATCTATTGATTCTATATGCATCGTAGGTATGTGGCTCTTGCTCTCGTCACGCTTATCAGCGTCTGCCTCAACGTGTATATTCTCGTATCAACGAGCATGGTAGCGGACCATCAATGTCTTCCATCGACGATTGCTGACTGCCACTGTATCGACGGAGGTCTCGATCAAGACGGCTCGACACCTCATGCAGAGGAGGCTCCGTCGCTCGATGCCGGTCACGTTGTTTTCGACTCCCCACAGCGGAGCCTTCCAATCAGAGGAACGACGGTGGACAAATCCGTGGATGCCGTGGCGCTTCCGGTTTCAAGTTCAAACCCTTCTAGTCGCTTCTTGCTTGCACCTCGTGCCCCCGAGAACGAGACCGCGCTCCGACCCGCTCTGGATCTGGTATTCGGCCGGCTTCCGTACGACGTGGAGTGCCGCGCCAGAGTATGCCGAGTGCAGCAGAAGGATGATGGATCAACGCGCCAGACTGCGTGGGCAGACGATATCCAAACTAGTCAGGCGACAGCTGGAATGTTCCGAATGCTCGAGGTGACTGGACAGAGGGAGTTGATAGTTTATGTGGACCTTGCCGACCCAAGTGACGCGAGCTCCAATCGAGTAATGGAGTATGTGGTGACCACCTTTTTCGAGTCCGAGGAATATGCCGATTGCAATCGCTCGCGCACCTCCTATACGGAGAAATTAGTCTTGAACGTTGCATTGGACAATCGCAGAAAGATTGTTGTGATCAACAAGTCGCAATCAACTAGTCCACTTGCGCAATGCATGGTTGACGCGCTCGAGGAGGCCTGTAAGACGGTGCCAGTACCGCCGGATCTAAAAGTTCTTCCGCCATGGCCAATCGACGTCGGCGGCTCTCACTAAGGGACCGATCGGAAACAACTTGATCACGACTCACGCCGTCGTCGCGGAGCGATCGTGTAGTTCCACTCACCGTGAAACGCCTCCTTGATCAGGTTCACGTCGGCGAGTTCGTCGTCGGTCACCTCGACGCCCTTCGGAAACGCACGCTCATCGAGCTTCGCCCGGACGCGAAGTCCAGTGGTTGTCCGTGTCGCGCCGATCAACTGCACGACGGTTTCGTGGTCGACCAGCGGGCGGCCGCGCCAGTTCTCGGTGATGTGGCAGAACATGCGGTGCTCGATCTTGTTCCACTTCGAGGTGCCCGGCGGAAAGTGCGAGACGCCGATCGTCAGTCCTGTTCGATCGGCGAACGCCTGCAGCTCCGTCTTGAATACCCGCGAGCGGTACGCGTTGCTGCCACCGGCATCGGCGGTGATCAACAGCTCCGTCGCCTTCTCGTAGACCCGGCGTCCCATCTGCGACCACCAGCGGGCGATCGATGCGACGGCGAACTCGGGTGTGTCGTGATCGGTGCCGACGTTGACCCAGCCCTCGTTGCGGGCGAGGTCGTAGACGCCGTACGGGATCACCTTGCCGAGATCTTTGTCGATGAAGTCGTGGACCCGCACGGGGACCGGCTCGCTGATCGGGTGCCACTCGCGACCCTTGTTCGCGAAATCTCCGACGAGCTCCTTCTTCTTTGTGTCCACCGAGATCACGGGCGCGTTTCGGGCCTGGAATGCCTCGACGCGATCGTTGATGAACGCGAACTGCGCGTTTCGGTCGGGGTGTTCGGTGCCTTCGCGCGTCTTCTGCACCGCCTGAAGCCGGTACCCCATCAGGAACAACAGCTCGCCGACCTTCTGCGGACTGATCGGCGTGCCACGCTCGGTGAGTTCCGCGGCCAGCTTGCGCGTGCTCTTCGACGTCCAGCGCAACGGCGACTCCGGATCGCCGCGCGTCACCGGCTCCACCAGCGACTCCAGGTCCGTGATCAAACCAGGATTGAGTTCCTCGAGTCGAGGGCGACCGCCGCCCGGGCGGCGCACCTGAACTACAGCGGCGTTGTCGATCCCGCCGCGCAGCTCGTCGCGTCCTGCGCGAATCGTCGTCCGCGACATCCCCGTCGCGCTCTCGACGATCGTGATGCCTCCTTCGCCGAGAGACTCGGCTTCAATTCCTGCCCAGCATCGCCGCATCCGCTCGTCCATCAACGGCGAGAGCGCCTCGTACTTCTTGCGAACCACGTCTTCGGTCGTCACATCCACCGTAGATCACGCGACCTGCTTCAAGTCCAGAGCCACCCACCACTCACCTCCAGTGGTCAGGTTGTTTCTGCTCGCGTCCTAACCAGAAATGAAGGCGCTCTCGATCGTCGAGAACGAGGCGATACCGCGAGCTGCCCTTGGTCAGGTTTGCTGGCGCGATCTGCAGCGGCTTGATGAACAATGGGCGGATACACCGGGTGGGACGATCTTCGACTGGAGTCGTCTCAA
>JANOPP010000485.1:0-15095 GCA_031421915.1 Myxococcales bacterium
GTCACGCGGTATCTGCAGGAGGTTCCGGCGACGTTCACGATCGCGCGCGATCCGGGGATGACGATCGCGAAGCCGCCGATGGAGGTCACCAGGCTACCGACGCTGATCGTGATCGATCGCGCGGGACGCGTGCGGCTGCGCACGGTCGAAGCGAAGGAAGCGGACTACGACGCGCTTCCTGTACTCGTCGCGACGCTGAGCGCCGAACCCTGAGCTCAGGGGTTCGGAGCGGGTGCTGGAGCCGGAGTCGGAGCGGGCTCCGGGGGCGGCACCGGAGCCGGAGGTGAAGCCGCCGCGTCCTGCAGCTTCTTCTCGGCATCGAGCGCGCGCTGCTCGGCGGCGGTCGCGCGCTGCTTGGCCTCCTCGAGTTCGACCTGCTCCTTCGTGGGCTCTGCCTTCACTTCCTTCTTCTTCACGGCGGTGTACTGGAACGTCAGGAGCAACGTGTTCTGCACCTGCAGGAGCTCGTTGCCCTTCGGGAACAGTTGGGCGTCGCGCGTGATGTTGAGGCTGTAGACCAGACCCATCCACGCGTAGACGTTGAACGTGACCTGACCCTCAAACCCGACGCGGGCGAGCGTTCCGACGCCGCGATCATCCTTGTCGTTGTTGACGAACGGGAACAGGACCGAGAGTCCCGCCTTGTAGTTCGCACGACCATCCTTGGTCTTGCCGGTCGCTCCGGCGAAGGCCTCGACACCGAGTTGATGGACGTTCGAGAGCCGCAGCAGCTCGACCTCGGCGGTCGCCTTGTCGTCGTCGATCAAGAGGACGCTGTCCGCGAACGTGTGGCGGCCACCGATTCCGAGACGAAACGACACGTTCAGGCTCTCCTTGCGGATCGGCTCCGCGAAGCCGCCGGCCGACTCGTTGACGGTGAACGGTGCGAACGAGCCCGCGAGCCGCTGCCGGAACGCGTTCGAGTTGCGCGGAATCGGCATCGTCGGATCAGTCGAGTTCTTCTCGACCCAGGTGGTCGCGGTCCCGCGCACGTCATCGGCAGGGAACATCGATGTCGAGAGTGCGAGACGCCCGAACAGGCCGAGGTCCTTCGTCAGGAAGTAGTTGTAGAGGCTCTCGAGCTTCACAGAGTCATTGGTCTTGGTGAACTCGTCGACCACCGGGGTTCGCGCGAAGCCCTCCGCGATCGTGAGCGACGAGCGCAGCAGGTGCTTGCCATCGACATAGTCGGCGCCACCGGTGACGCCGAGGCCGAACAGCGTCGAGAAGCCATCGACCTGGCCGACGACGTTGGAGTTCGACGCGAGGCTCAGCGTTGCGGTCAAGCTGACGAACGGGTTCCACCCTTGCGGGTCGGTCTTCGAGGCTCCCTTGACCTCGTCGGTAGGGACGATCTGCGCCTGCGCCCAGGCGACGCCGGTAGAGAGGAGAGAGGTCAGGAGGGTCGGGAGGGCGATGCCCTTCAGGTGAGCCATGTCGGAGAGGAAGCTAGACGTTCGTCCTCTGCTGCGGCAGGTACCGATCAGGTACCCGACGGGTACGCGTCAGCTGGCCGCGGGGACGATGCGCAAGCGGTAGCCGAACCGGTGGCGCGATTCGATCAGGTCGCCGATCCCGGCTCGCACGAGTGCCTTGCGTGTGCGACGAACCAGCTGCTTGACGTTGTTGTCACCGGGATCCGTCGCGTCCCATGGCAGCTGCCCGACGAGCTCGGACGAGCGAACGAAGCCTCGCACCAGCTCCGGTTGGTCGCGATCGGCCAGCGTGCGCTGGTACAGGAGCTTGAACAGCTCGAACTGTGCGAGCCCGAGCTGCACCTGCTTGCCCGAGACGACGACTACGCCCCCACCACCGCCCGTGGGCTCGTGCGTCTCGATCAGCGCCGACTGCATGCCGCTGCCGGTCGGCTCCTCGTGATCGAACTCCCCGGGGGCCGGAGGCTGGATCGCTGCGGTCGGACGGGCCTGGTCACGGATGGTCTCGCTCGCGAGCGTACTGCTGGGGAGCTCGCCGAGGTCGGGGCGCGCGATGAAGTACAGCTCGACCTGGCCGATGCCGATGCGGTCGCGGTCCGCGAGCGGCGTCGCCTCGGTGATCGGGACCTCGTTGAGGTAGGTGCCGTTCGCGGAGCCGAGGTCGCGCAGGGTCCATACGGCCGTTGCCGGGTCGAACGCGACATGGGCGTGGTGCCGCGAGATCGAGCTATCGAGGATCGTGATTCCGACGCCAGGAATCTGGCGGCCCAGCAGCGTGCGCGTCTCGAGCGCGTGCGGGCGCCCCCAGCGATCCACGAGCACGGCGTCGACGCGGCGGACGGTGGTCGCGTGGATCTGATCGGGGATCAGGCGTACGGGGGAACACAGCTGATCCGCGCAGTCCTCGCACAGGACGCCGCTGTCTGAATCCACCGATCCGCATGCGAGGCAACGCATCGCCCCGTAGCGTATTCGATCGGCGCTCAGAAGGTGCGCGCGACTCCGAGATTGGTCTCGGCACCGTGGACGAGTCGACCGGGGATGGTGGCCATAACGTCTCGCACGTCGAACCGCAGCCACCAGCGATCGACGAGCTCGAGCGCGACAGTCCCGCCGATCTCGACTTGACCATCGATATCCGCCGACGTGCGTTCGCCACCCTCGACCATCCCGGCGAACCCCGCGCCGAGCGTGAGCCGAGCTTCGAAGCGTCCCTCGAGGTGGCGCACCGCGATGCGAGCGCGGGGAGCGATCACGGCGACGCCGCCGGGCGCAGAACGGCGCCCCGGGCTCGCGACTTGCAGCTCTGCTTCGATCCCGATCCAGGGCCGCCACCACCACCCCGCGCGCGCACCCACGCTCGGACCGGTGGCGATCTGGAAGGCTGGATCGGTCGGGTTGCCGAGCTGGCTACCGGCGCCGATGAGCCAGTAGCCTGCGAATGCGCCCAGCTCCCAGCGCGGCACCGCTGTTCGTGCGCGAGGAGCTACCACGGTCGCGCGATCTGGCGCCGACGAGGGATCGATGTCGACCGTGGTCGTCACGAGGACGAATCCCGATGCGGTCATGAACGACAGCTGCCCGTGCGGTACGGGGGCGGTGGGCAGGACGACGACGTCGAGGCCGTCTGCGGTGCGCTCGGCGGAGACGACGGTGAGGCCCTGTGATCCGCGCACCGTGATGGCGGGACCGAGCGTGGCCTCCCCTCCGAACGTGTAGTGAAGCCGCGTGGCGCCGCTCCGCGCGATCCGTGCGTTCTCGACGGTCCCGCTGCACGCCGTGCCGAAGCAGGCGCGCGGCGAGACGATGTGGACCCCGACCGGTGGTAGCGCTGCGCCGTCGGTCGCATGGCAGGCGATCGAGGTGCGCGTTGGCTCCGCGACGTCGAACTCCTGCGCGCCGCCGCAGGTCTCACCCTGCGCCGCGATGATTCGCGATCCGAGCGCGACACGGAGAGGCGCAGGTGCCAGGCGAAGCTCGATCGCCATGTCGGCCGCTGGCGGAGTGGGGGCAACGGGCCTCGCCGTTCCCGGTGCGATCACGTCGACCGGGGTGACCGCGAAGGCATAGGGCACCGACGGCGCGCTCTCGAACCCCTCCACATCGATCGTGGCGATCGTGGCGAGATACGAACCGGGCGGCAGGCGATGCAGCTCGAATGCTTGCGCTGTCGCGGGCACCTCGACGGCAGCCAGGTCGCGCCCATCGGATGCGAGGATGGATACCCGATAGCGCGCTGTTGTCGGTACCGCGTTCCACGTCGCGCGCACACTCGCGCCGACGCGACCCAGATCGACGAACCGCGGTGGAGCGACGAGCCAGGTCGGGGCGGGCGGCAGCTTGCGCGGAGGTGACGGCAGCGCACCGACGAGGACCTTCGAGCCCATGCCTGCGACCACGACGACGGGCGCACCTCGTGCGCGTCGGCGCGCATCGACGCCACGGACGCGCGCAGGCTTGGCGGCGTGGTTCGCGACCATGGTGGTGTCGCGATCGTCGACGACGACCAGCGCTCGGCCTTCACCGAGCACGGACTCCGACGACGGCGTCTTGACGCTGAGCGTGCGTCCGGACAGCTGCGCGAGACGTGTCTCGAGTGCGCCACGCTCGAGCTCTGCCGTGGTCGCCGTGTAGCGCGAAGCCGTCGCGCCATAGATGATCACGATCGTGTTCTCGCGCATGTAGAGCCGCGACGTGTCGCGGAAGGTGAGCTCGGCGCTGGACCGTTCGCGGGCACCTACACGCCACGAACGAAATAGCTCGAGTCCGAGCTGCGCGATATCCCAGCTCTCGACGGTGGGCTTGCGCACGCGGACCGACCCGCGCGCGGAGGTCAGCGTTGCATCGGCGCCTCGCTCGCCCGCGGGCAGCTGGATGATCGTTCCCGGCACGAGCCTGTGGGGCAGGGGGCCAAGGTTCGGATTGAGGCGGTGGAGATCGGCGAGACGCGCGCGATCGCCGAGCTCGCCGATCGCGATCGACAGGCAGGTGTCGCCGGGCTTGGTGACGTAATTCGTTGTCGGCTGTGCAAACGTGATGCGCGACGCGAGGACGACGAGAGCGGCGACTGGCAGCGAGCGATTCACGACGCGACCTCGAAGACCTCGACGGGGTCGAGTCGGCTCGGGATCCGCTGCGGGCCGAACTCGATGTACGGATACGCGTCGCCGGCTGCATCGTGGGTCGCACGCGATACCAGGATCTGTGACGGCCGCGCGATGCTCTCGAGTCGAGCTGCGAGGTTCACTGCCTCGCCAATGCACGTGTACTCCATCCGAGTCTCCGATCCGAAATTGCCGATGACCACTTCGCCCGTGTGAATTCCGATCGCGAGCCGCACGGTGACTCCATGCTGCGCCTGCCACGCCTCGTTCACCGTCTCGAGCCACCGCATCATGTCGATCGAAGACGCGACCGCCCGCGCCGCGTGATCTGGCTGATCATCGGGCGCATTCCAGAACGCCATCACTGAATCGCCGATGAACTTGTCGACCGTGCCTCCGTGGCGAAATACGAGCTCGGTAAGGATCGTGAACAGCTGGTTCAGGATCGACACCACCACTTCGGGCTCGCGTTGCTCGACGAGGGAGCTGAACGAGGTCACATCCGCGAACAGGACGGTCACGATGCGGCGCTGGCCGCCAAGGGCGAGCGATTGCTCGCGCGTCACGATCCGTTCGACGAGTTGCTTCGGGAGATAGCGGCCGAGATCCGCTCGAATCGTTTGCTCCTTGCGCAGGAGATCCTCTCCGCGTGCGAGCGCCTGCGCGGCATCGCGCATGGCATCGCCGAGGACCTCGAGATCGTCGCCGCTGGCGACGGTCAGCGGCGCATCGAAGCGCCGGGCGGCGAGGTCGCCGGCGAACCGGACGAGATGATCGACAGGCGCGCTCAACCGGCGCACCACGAGGAGCGCGAGCATGGCGGATGCGAGCATCGCGATAAGGACAACGACGATCACGGCGAGCCGCATCTGGGCTACCGAGGCGTAGGCGCGCTCGACCGGGAGCTCGGCCACGACGGCAAACGGCAGCGACCGGAGCGTGCGGACCGCGCCGACCATCTCGCCGCGCGCGTTGTCGTAGCGCCGAAACGCGAGGAACTCCTCGTCGACAGGCGTCGAGGCGAGGTCGCGGACGATCTCGGCGTCTGCGCGCGCGAGCGCCGTGACTCGTTCGGGGTCGCCATCTGCGATCACACGGAGCTGACGATCGACGACGAAGACCGAGCCAGGCGTCGCACCGAGGGCACTGGTGGCGGCGGATGCGACCGCCACGTCGAGCGGAGCGAGCGAGAGCGGCGCGTACGCGTACCAGGTGTGGTCCCCGATCGGGACCGCGATCACGAGCGGACTCACGAGGCCACCGGGGACCACCTCGACGGCACCCGCGACGGGCTCGGAGCGATCGCGAGCGGGCCGCGACGCGACCGGCAACGTGGTGGGAACGGGCTCGGTTCGCCCGGCATCACGTACGACATCGACCTGTGCGCCGGTCTCGTCGTAGATCGCGACGACGTCGAGAGCCGTCGACGCGGCGACGATCTGGGTCGCGATCTCCACACGAGCGCGAGCGTCGAGGGCCTCGTTGCCGAGGACTCCGCGAATCGCGATCAGCGACGTCGTGGCTTCGTCGAGCGAGCGGTCGACCTGCTGTGCCACGTTGTCGATCGCCGAGAACAGGAGATCACGCGTGGTGTCCTCGAGGCTCGCCTGGTTGACACCGATCAAGACGTAGCCGAGGACGCCCGCGGGCACGATCGCGAGCGTCACGACCAGCGCCGCAAGGCGACGGCCGAGCTTGCCACGCGGCCTCGGGGAACCAGACACCACGGGCATCCTACGCGCGTCCGGTCGTCGCGACGGGCCCGCGACGGGTACCTGACGGGCTCGCGCGCCGAAGCTTGCGCACCAAATCGTCGGCTCGCACGGGTCGAATGACAGCGTCGACGACCCCCGCTCGCAAACGGGAGGTCAGGCCTTGGATATCGTCGACCGCGACATCGGTGACGACGCGCGCACCGCCCTCGACGAGGGCTGCCAGCTCTGTCGGCGTCGCCCCCGGCGCGTAGACGACGGTCCCGGGCCCCGTGGAGCCGTCGGTGGTGGCCTCGATCGAGTTGGATGCCAGGGCAAGGACCAGGTCCGGATCGAGAGGGCCGACCCAGCGCACGGCAAGGACCGGTGTCGCGGCGGCCGCTGGGGGCGCGGCGCTGCTCGGTGCGGCGAGGCGCTCCGAGCGGATACCCCGGGCGGCGCCCGTGCGGTCGAAGCGCGCGGTCGAACGCCCCGCGAGCGCGTCGAGACGACTCTGGATCTGCTCGAGCGTCGGCCGCATCAGTGGGCTCTTCGCCAGCATCGCGAGGACCAGCTCGTCGAGCAGCGGATCGATGGCTCGATCGACTGCGGCGTGGCGCAACGGGACGGGAGGGCTGTACACGTGCCGCGTGAACAGCTCCGCGACGCCTCCGGCGAACGGCGCAGCGCCGGTGATCATCTCGTAGAGCACGCAGCCGAGCGCGTAGATGTCGCACGCAGGACCGATGCCTTCGCCGCGGATCTGCTCCGGCGCCATATAGGCGGGCGTTCCGCTCACGCTTCCGTCCGACGTCAGGCGACCGACTAGACCGCCATCGTGACCCGCTGGCGGAATGATGAACGCGAGGCCGAAGTCGACCACGCGCACGCACTCGATCTCGGTCGAGCGGTCGAGGAAGATGTTCTCCGGTTTGATGTCGCGGTGGACCAGGCTGATCCGGTGCGCGGCAGCGAGGGCCGACGCGACGTCGGCAGCGATCGCTGCTGCTTGGGCGATCGGCATCGTGACCACTTCCATCCGATCGCGCAGCGTCTGACCGACGAGCAGCTCCATGACGAGATACGGGGTTCCCGCCGCTTCGCCGAAGTCGAGCACGGCAACCGCTGCTGGATGATCGAGCGTCGCCGCGACCCGCGCTTCGCGAGCGAACCGGACCCACGCATCGGGATCGCTGGCAGTGCTGGGCCGGAGCAACTTGATCGCGACCTTCCGATCGAGCCCGAGGTGGGTGGCACGCCAGACCTCGCCGATCGCGCCACGCCCGATCTGCTCGTCCAGCACGTACTTGCCGTCGATGACGTAACCGCGGTCCACGCGTCGGCATCGTAGCTCACCCGCGACAGGCCATGGCGTATCCCAAGAGCATCCGATGAGTACCCGTGATCACGCCTGCGTCTGTGTCTGAATGGCAGCGCATGAGCTTGAAGCTTGCAGTCGTCACCGCGCGGTCGGGCGCCGAGACCATGGAGCTGCGGTGACTCCATGAGCGACGACAACGACCGCGCCCCGACGCGACGGATGCCGCGACCACGGAAGTCGACCACGCGTCGCGATGTCTCGCGGCCAAGCCCGACCAGCTATTCGCTCGTGACGAGGCGCTCGGGACCGATCGCTACGCGCGAGCTCGAGGTCATCACGGTCGGGCAGCGCGTCGAGCTCCGCTCGCACAATCAAGTCATGACGCTGACGCGTACGGATGCGCGGCGCTTGCTGTCCATCCTGCTCGAGAAGCTCGGATGAATTGTCTCGAGGACGTTCGCGTCCATGGTGGCCCGATGATGAGCTCACGTCCTGGTGTCGAGATGTCACTTGCGACGCTACTCGCGGTGCGCGCCCGCGGAGGCGGCTTCACGGGGGCCGAGGCGATCGAGCTTCTCACCTCGGTCGCCTCGGCCGTCGAGACGGTCCGCCGCGCCGGCATCCTCGAGGATGGCGTGAATCCGGCGACGGTGACTCTCACGGCAACGGGACGAGTGATGCTCGAGAACCTGCGTGCGAACAGCGAGGGTAGTGCGCGCTATCGCGCGTACCGTGCACCTGAGCTGGCAGGGGGCGACGCGGATCCGGACAACGTGCGAAGTCGCGATGTCTTCGCGCTGGGAATCCTTGCGGTCGAGCTCCTGACGGGCCGAGCCTCGGGCATGTCGGCGTCGGTCGTCCAGCAGCTCGAGCGGCGGGCCGATGTTCCACACGCGCTGCGGAAGATGATCCCGTGGCTCCTGACGGAGGTGCCGGCCGCGCGACCGTCGCTCGACGAGCTCGCGACAACGCTGCGGTCGCTGCATCGCGATCGCGCGCGGGCGTACTCGGTCGTGATCGCGGACGCCAACCCGAACGTTCGCAAGCTCCTCGCGCAGGCGATCCGTCGTGTCTCGCCCGGCGCCACGATCCGCTTCGTCGCGGACAGTCGTAGCGCTGTCGAGATCGTCAAGGTGCAGACCGCGGATGCCGTGTTTCTCGCCTTCGATCCCGGCTGCATCGAGAGCTGTCGTCAGTTGCGAGGACCGAGCCATTCCGGATCGATGATCCTGTGTGCCACTCGCCAACCCACCGCCGAGAGTGTTCCCGAGCTCGCCTCGCTCGGCGTCGGGCATCTCCCGTGGTCGTCCACGATGCCGCCGGGAGCCTTGGTCGCATCGATCTCTCGCCTCTTGCAGCCCGAGCCATCGCCGCTCGAGCCGAGTGAGGAGGCTCATCGAGCCATGCCTCCATTGTCGAGAACCAGCCCCGACCCAGCCCACCTCGTCGAGTCGCACGCCGTAGTCGGCGGGAAGTACTGCATCGAGCGGCAGCTCGGCGAAGGCGGCATGGGATGTGTCTTCGAGGTCAGCCATCGCGAGCTCGGGAAGCGGTTTGCGCTGAAGACGCTGCGGAATCCGTTCGCGACCGAGCAGCGCGCTCGCGCGCAGTTCTTTCAAGAGGCCAAGCTCGCGAGCGAGCTGTCACACGCCAGTATCGTCTCCGTCGTCGACTATGGCGAAGACCCCGTGGTCGGCGCTTATATGGTGATGGAGCTCCTCACGGGCGAGCTCCTCTCGAGTCTGGCGGGCAAGCTCCCGCTCCGCGTCGCGTGCGAGTCATTGGCACAGGTCGCGAGCGCGCTGCACGCGCTGCATCGTCACGGAATCATCCACGGCGACATCAAGTCCGATAACGTCATGGTGGTCGACGAGACCACGGGGCCGCGGCGGTGCCGGATCGCGCAGTTGATCGACTTCGGGCTCGCACATCGGATCACGGGTGGAGGGCGCACGGGCGGCGCCGTCGCGGGAACGCCCGAGTACATGGCTCCTGAACGCGCGCTCGGTGGACCGGCGACGGTCGCGACCGACGTCTACTCGCTCGGCGTGGTCGCGTACGAGATCTTGACGGGACGGCTCCCCTTCACGGGGGCCACGGTCGAGGTGATGAAGGCGCATGTCGACGCGACGCCGCCCGACATGAACGAGCTGCGCAGCCAGCCGATCGATCCCGCGCTGGTCGCACTCGTGGAGCGCGCCATGCACAAGTCGGTCGAGCTCCGTCATCCGACGGTCGAACGCTTCCTCTACGAGCTCAACGCCGCGATGGAGATGCTCGGTTTCGCGCGCCCCAGGGCATCGCGTGACCGCGTTGATGATGCGCTCGCGCAGGTGTTCACGCGATCGCAGCTACCCCAGGCTCTGGTGACGCACGGCGACACCGTCTCGCGCGTGAACCCCGCGTTCCGCGACCTCGTCCCCGAGCTAGGCGCGCTCGTGGCGCGAAACGCGGAGCTTGCCGCCGCGATCGTGCGGGCGCGCAACGATGGGCTACCCGGCGCATGCACCGGCACGATCGCGCGTGGAGCCACACTCCTCCCGGTCGTGATCCTCGTGTCCCCGCTGGGAGCGGATCACGTTCATCTCGTCCTCCACTGCGATCCGTCGACGGTCGGTGCCTAGCGTCCTCGATCCTGCGAGTCGGCGGCGAGATCGAGGAACGTGTAGCGATTGCGGATCTCGCGCGCGTGGAGGACGGCGTCGTCCATCAGCGCATCGGACCAGCCGAGGTCGGACGGTGTCGTCGGGCAACCAGCGGCCACGAGCATCTCGTGCATCGCGATCGGCCCCAGAGTGATCACGGCGATCCGCGCACGGATCGCGTCCCAGTGTTGCGCGAGCCGAGCAGTCAGCTCCTCGGCGCGCTCGGCGTCGACGAGCTTGGGCATCACCTCGGCCCAGCAGGTCTCGCCGGCGTCTGGGCCGAAGCGCGCGAGAACCTCGTCGCGGGTGAGCGTCGAGGCAACGACGCGAGGCGGCGCGTCGTTCGCGAAGAAGCGCTCCTGGAGGTGCGCCATCGCGAGGGCGCACACGCCGATCTGCTCGCCGTGCAGGCGCTCGGGGATCGTGTGGAGCCGCATCTCGAGGTAGTGGCTGAGGAGGTGCTCGCCCTGGCTCGCGGGGAAGCTACCGTCGCAGATCGTCATCCCGAACCCGGACAGGACGAGGGTCCGGACGAGACGGCGGAGGACGCCGAGATCGCCGGCGACGAGCTCGCGCGCTTGCGCGAACAACGCGGCCTCGTCGGCGACGAGCAGGGCGAACGGTGCCTCGCGATACGGGCGATCGAGGAGGAGGTGCGAGAGCAGCCAGTCGGCCTGCGCGGTGGGACGGCACGAGCTGTCCCCCAGACCGGCGCGAATCAGGGGCGTCGGTGCCGCGGCGAGGACCGAGAGATCGAAGAACACGCCGACCGGCGTCGCTGCGCGCACGGAGTGCTTCACGCCACCGCTCGTGATCGACGCGCTGAGCGAGGTGTAGCCGTTCATCGACGGCGCGGTCGCGAACACGACCTGCGGGATGCCGCGCTCGACCGCGACCATCTTGCCGAGGTCGTTGAGCGTGCCGGATCCGACGGCGACGATCGCGTCGGTGCGCGGATCGATCGCCGCGATGAGGCGCGCGATCGTGTCGGTGTCGGCATCGAAGGCGGCGTCGAGCACCACGCGCTGCACGGTGAACGTTCCGGCCACGGCGCGTTCGACGCGTTCGCCGAGGGCGGCGAACGTGTTCGCGTCGGAGATGATCGCGAGGCGCGGGCCGAGGCTGAGGTGGGTCAGGAGCTCCGCTTCGGCGCCGTCGAGGGAGTCTTCGATCACGACGCTGCGCGCGTCGGCGCGCAATAGTTCGCCGGTCGTCGGATCGGGGTAGCGACCGGCGAGAAGGAGGGCGATCGGATCAGCGACAGGCATCGAGGACTGCGGTGAGCTGGGATCTCAGCGAGCCGACGGTCGGAGCGTACGAGCCATCGAACGCGGCGGAACCCACGGTGAACGAGTCGGCGCCTGCCGCGGCGAGCGCCTTGATCTGTGCCGCAGACTTCACGCCGCCGGCGACGAGGAGGATCCCATCGCCGATGCCGCGGCGGGCCGCCTTCACGAGCTCGATCGGGTCGGCCTCGGTCGCGCGGTACGCGAGGAGATCGACGCCCGCGCAGCCCTGCGCGCGGAACTTCCGGCAGTCGGCCTCGACCTGCTCGACGGAGCCGCCGAGCTTGGTCGGGTGATCGAACGGGCGACCGGGGAACGGGAGGTACTGGACCTGCGTACCAGCGAGAAGCGCGAGCACCTCGTCGACCACGGTGCCGCCGAGCAAGCGATCGATGCCGATGTCGCGAGCGACCTTCGCCGACTGCAGCATCGTCTCGACGGAGGTGCTCACCACCTCGAGGTAGCTCGTCGCACCCATGGCCTTGATCCGCTGGTTGAGGGCGCGCAGCACCTCCGGCGGGACGCCGACGTCCTTGAACCCGATGTGCGTGAGGCCGACCGACTCGATGTCGTCGAGCACGTCGAGGCCGTCGGTCACGGTTTGATCGGACCGGGTGAGCATGAAGACGAAGTCCATCGAGCGTCAGTCTAGCGCGGCGGCGGTGCCGGAATCAGCGCGCGACAGCAATCGCAGCCCCAGGCATTCGACTCCGGGATCCACCGCCCAGGGCCGAAGCAGGTCGGGCACTGGGCGCTCTGCGGGATCGCGGCGTGGACCGCCGGCGGGGCCATCGCGGCGGGGGGCGTCTCGGTGACGGCGACGTTGCAGCGATCGCAGTGCCAGTAGCCCTGCGGCAACATCCACTTCGCCTCCATGCCGCACGAATGGAACGGAGCGCCCGGCTTGACGACGGTGCCCCGGTGCTTCGCGAAGCCGCTGTGTGCGCCACGCGCCTTCCACACGATCAGGACGATCACGATCGAGATCGCGAGGACGACGAGGGAGCCCGCGAGCTCGGGAGGGATGTCGATGTGCGCGGACAGCGTGCCGGGGGCAAGACCGAGAGGCATCCCGGCTAGGGTAGTGCGGCGAAGGGCTCAGCGTCGAGGCTTGGCGGCGGCGGTAGCCCGGCGGCTGGGCGTCAAAGAAATGTGGAGCGAGCCAGGCCCGGAACGCGGCCGGCGTGGCGCAGAACGTGGGGGCGGGCATCGAGATGTCACCCTGGCGCAGGACACTGCAACCCTGGTGTCGTGCTGCGCGGCCGTGTCCTCGCCTTGCTCGTCGCCGGATGCGGACGTCTCGGATTCGACAACAGCGCACGCCTCGCGGACGCACCGAACGAGATCGACGCGACGATCGTTCCGATCGACGGGGCGATGCAGACCTTGCGGTTCGGCAATCGCGGCGATGTCGACGTGCAGGGCACCATCGTCGACACGATGCTCGACGACAACTAGAGCGAGCCGGCCTGGAGGATCGCGTGGCCGTTGAGGACCCGGGAGACCCGCGGTGCTTCGACGAGCTTGCCGTTCGCGAAGAACGCGATGTCGCGATCGAGCGAGAGGTTGAACACATCGGCCTCCGTGCCATCGGCGATCTTCGTGACGCGCTTGACCGTGACGATCGAGCTGTCGTGACTGCGCGAGATCGTACCGGGCGTCAGATCCTCGGCGCGGATCAGCGTGCCGCGGAGGTCGAAGAACCGGTGCCATGGCGTCGAGACGATGGTCGAGCCGTCCGAGAACAGGGTGCGAACGAGCTCCGTCGCGACCGCGGTGTGCGTCTTCGCGATCCGGGCAGCGCGGCCGTCCTGGGTGACGACGAGATCTCCGACCTCGAGGCGCTCGATCGGAAACATGCCCTGGGGCGTTCGTACGAGCGTCCCCTTGATGAAGCAGCCGGATGACGTCCTGCTGCAGAGGTTGGGTTGGCTGGTCATGCCCCGATGTGGTGCATTGCCAATGCCATCAAGTAGTTGCGGGGTGGAGTCTCCACTCTGTATCCCGTGGGAGACAACTCGGACGTGGTCGGGACCCCAGGTTGCGCGAGCCGCTGCGCATGATGGGTACGATCGGGCGTTCGCGAGCCGCCGAGGTGGCGACGACGGTTGCCGCCTGGCTACTCGAACGACGTGCGACGCTCGCGCGGCACGAACAGCGCGAAGGCGGCCCACGCGAGGCCGACGACGTCGCGTACACGATCGCGAGGCGTGGGTGCTGCTAGACCATCGCGGCCAGCGTGACGAGCGACAGCACGAGCGCGGTGATCGGCGTGTACGGGTAGAGCGGCGTCTTGTATGGACGCACCAGGTCGGGCTCGGTCTTGCGCAGGCGGAGCACCGCGGCCGTGGAGAGGACGTACAGCGTGAGCGCGCCGAACACCGCGATCAGGATGATGTCGGAGGTGCGCGTGATCACAGCGGCGGCGGTGGGGTGAACAGCGCGAGCTCGGAGCCGCGCAACATCATCACCTGACCGTTGGGCAGCGCGGCGAGCGAGGTGCCGCCCGACGGAATCGTCGCGAGCAGGGAGAAGTCGTTCGCGTCGATGACGAAGGTCATCGTGCTGCATGCGATCACGACGTGGCGCGGCGTCGTCACCATCTCCGGGGCCGCACACACGGGCGCCAGCGGAACCGCGGTGAGCTCGCCGGAGATGACGTCGACGCGGACCGCGCCCGCGCTGCCACCCGCGACGAGGATCGAGCGATCGGGGAGGGCGACGGCGCGTGCATCGATCCGCGGATCCGCCGACAGCGAACCGAACGCATTGTCGCGAAACCGCGTGATGCCCGCTGGGCCCGCGAACACGGCGGTCTGGACGCCATCGGGTCCGACGACGCCGGCGCCGCCCGGTGGGAGCGACGGCAGATCTGCGCGGGTGAGCACCATCGTGTTGCCAACGTCGAGGATCGGCGCGCCCGTGACGAGGAAGCGCTCGGCCCCGAGCGGGACCATGGCCGCGTCGCTGCGCGCGTAGCTCGCGTCGTCAGCGATCACCGAGTAGGCGCCGTTCGGCGGGATCGTGGTGTCGAACCGCCACAGCGTTCCGGCTGGAGCGCCGGCGACGTCGCGACCTCCGAGTAGGTACACGCCATCGTTCGCACCTACCGCGAGTGCGATCCCGATCCGCGGAGCAGGGAGCGGAAGGCCGGCGGTGACCGAGTGGAGGAAGGCGTTGTAGACAACGACCGAGTCGACCGCCGCGAGGCTCGTCGGATCGCGTCCGCCGACGAGGATCGCCCCGTAGGTCAGCGATCCCGCTGCGCTGAGCTCGCGCTGGGGAGCTAGCACGACCGGCGCCGGCTCGATCGACATCGGTGGTGCGAGGTAGATCAGGATCTTCGCGTCGATCGCGTCGACCGAGAACGGAGGCGACGTGCCGGTCGCGACGAGGCGATCGCTGGCGTCGAGCCCCTCGAGGACGAGCTGGCCGGGGTTGCCGGTCGCCTCGACCTCGAGACCGAGATCGAAGCCACTCGACGTCCGCACGGTCTCGAACGTCTCGCGCGGCTCGGTGATCGTGACGCGCAGCTTCTCGATGCCGTCGATGATCGTCGAGCCCGGCGCCGTGATGAGGCCGAGCTCGATCGTGCCGGACTGATCCTGGCAG
>JANOPP010000486.1:0-2719 GCA_031421915.1 Myxococcales bacterium
CACGGCGTGGTCAGCTTCGCCTTCAAGGTCGGCGCGGCTTGATCGATCGCGAACGACAGCAGGCTCAGTGCCGCCGCGGAGTCCACCTTCGGATCCTTGTCCGTCACGAGGGTGCCGAGCAGCGGCAAGAGGCTCGCGTCCTGCGCGTACCCGATCGCGAGCGCAGCCGCATGACGAACCTCGCCGGCGCGATCGGCGATCGCAGCCTTGATCAGCGTGCGGTCGGGGAGCTCGGCGCTGACGAGGACCGCCGCGCGCCGGAGCTCGACTTCTGGATCGTTCGCCCACGTGGTGAGCTGCGCCGCGGTCATCAGGTGCGATCGGCCGAGCGCGCGGATCGCGAGCGCACGCACGGCCGCGCTCCCCTTGCCACTCGCCACCGCGAGCAGCTCCTTGGTCGCGCCGTCGGCGAGCGGCTTCGCGGGCAGCTTCAGCGGTCCGATGCCGGAGATCTCACCCTTGCCGATACCGGCGAGCCAGAACTGCGCGAGGCGATCGTCGTAGTAGGGACTGTCGGTCGCAAACACGCCGATCGCTGCGGTCGCCACCGCGTCGGAGGTCGCGCGGATCTTCGGTCGGATCGCCGCGAGCACGACCGCGCGATCGAAGTCCTTCAGGTCACTCCGGCCTCCGCCACTCATCGCATCGAGCTGCTGGATCGCCGTGACCGCGTCTGCGTCGGTCTTGCTCGCGAGCAAGCCACGCAGCTCGGCGAGCGCGACCTCGGTGATCGTCTTGCCGCGATGACGCCTGGCATCGGCGGCGAGGAGTACGCCCTGATCACCTTTCTGCGTGTGCCGCTTGTTGACCTGGCGGATCACACCCGGCCCGGCGTTCGACGCGAACACGATGTACGTCCGCCCCACCGTCAGGTCGTAGCTCTGCGGTGAGTACGAGCTCGCCGCACCCGGCACGGACGCGTAGTGCCGGAGCTCGAGCACCTTGGACTTGGTCGCGCCCTTGATGACCGAGACGACCTTCATCTGGACTGCGCGCGGCTCGAACCCCATCACCGGCTCGAACCACGGATCGGTGACTGCCCTCTGGCTCACGACGGTCGCCTTGATCACGAGATCGGACGACGTCGCGAGCTCCTCGAGGGAGGTAGCCGGACCGACGGCATAGGCCCGAGCCGGCGTCGCAGTCAGCGCCACGACGGCGAGCGCGAGGAGAAGACCAGCGACAGGACGAATCATGCTGTGTTCACGGTAGCATCACGCCTGATGACGAGGCTGTCGGAAGCTCGCGCCGCCGCTCTCGCGCGGGCGCGCGCCTGGGTGACCGCGCACGATGCTTCGTTCGCGCGGCTGCCCGACGAGCCGGCGGATTCGCTCCCGTTCGTCAAGCGCGTCGCCGAGCTCGCGGTGATCGCGGACGTGTTGCTCCGCATTGGCGATCCCGACGGTCGCACCCTCCTCGAGACGTGCTGGGATCGCCTCGAGCGCGGCGCGGTCATCGCGCGACTGGCGCCCGCGACTCCACCGGTCGCCACCGTCTACGTTCCGTTCTGGCGTCACGGTCTCCGCAACGGGGAGCTCGAGACCGCACTCGTCGCGTCGGCGCCTGCCGTCGACGAACGCCCGGTGCGGCTGCTGATCACGTGCGCGCTCCGTGCGTGCGAGCTGACGGCGCCCTGGGATCTCGACGCGATGCTGCGCGACAGCTGGCTCGGGAGCTTTCCCGGGACCTGGCAGATCTCGAGTCGCGAGGCGTACATCGCCACGCACGTCGTCCTGTTTCTCGCGCCGACGGAGCTCTTGCCCGCGGCGTATCGGACGTATCTGCGCCGCGCGATTCCCGCATGGATCGCGCTGTTCGCGCGTGCGGGCGATCTCGATCTGGTCGCCGAGCTGGTGATGACAGCGCACGCCCTCGGTGACTGCGTCGATGCCGCGGAGTGGCAGTTCCTGTTTGCCGCCCAGGAGCCGGATGGCCTGATGCCGTTTCGGCTCGCGTGGCGCGGCCAGGAGGTCCCGGCCCGGGCCCGGTTCCTCGCCAACTACCACTCGACGCTCGTGACCCTCGCCGCGTGCGCGACGTGCTCGCACGGCACGTAGATCCTCACATCGACGAGAACGAGAGGTCGTCGAGGTACCAGCCCGGGCGCGTGTGCGCGCGATTACCTTCGGCGTTGTTGTCGGCGAAGCTGACGCCCGACGAGAACGCGAAGCGGAACCGGAACGACGGGGTGACCACGCTCGCCGGGAGCGTCAGGGACACTTGCTTCCAGCCGCTACTCGTACCGACCCAGCCCGGCTTGGTGTGCACGTAGAAGTTGTTCTGGCTGACACACGCGAACGAGTTGATGTTCGGGTTGATCGCGATCGTGCCGGGGTACGCTGGCGTCGGAGTCACCGCCGACCACGACGTACCGTTGTTCGAGACCTCGACGAGCCCGCCATCGGACCAGGTACCGGTCTTGCCCGCGACGGTGCCGGTCCAGAAGTCGTGCCAGCTCCAGAACGACAGCGTCACGGTCTTGCCCGCGCACGCTCCGAGATTCAGCGTTGGCGAGATCAACGCCGCGCGCTCGCATGACGTGTAGTTGGCGTCGAGCCGCGTGGCCCAGCAGCTCGTACCGGTCCGACAGCTGCCTGGTCCCGACGACGCCTGGCCGATCTGCCACTCGTCGAGCGGCCAGCTCGGCGCGGAGGCTCCGTCGAGGACCTCGTGCGTCCAGCCAGCGGCGCCGCTCTCGAAGCCGGTCGCGAGCCCCGCG
>JANOPP010000487.1:0-13939 GCA_031421915.1 Myxococcales bacterium
GGGCCGATCGCGGGGATCTCGAGGCGAGCGCTGGGCGTCAGGGCTCGTACGGAACCGCTCGCTCGACGGCGTGCCACATGTCGGTCATCGCCGGCGTCTGCTGCTTCTCGTGGAGGTGACCGACGAGCCCGGCGCAGCGCGCGAGCAGCGCCAAGCCGCGGAGGATCCAACGAAGATCCTGATCCCGCTCGACGTGATCCTGCTCGTGGCCCTGATCGGCTGGCGAATCTCGGTGCGCCGCAAGCGTCGCCGCGCTGTGAAGTCGTAGCTGCGCGACGAGTCAGCTCGAGCGCGCGGCGTCACCGCGCGACGCGGTTGCGAGGTCGGGGCGCCAGCGGAACTTGTGTGCGAGGGGGTGACCGATGCCGAGGGCGATGTCGGCGATCAGCGCGCCGAGGACGGGCGCGAACTTGAACGCGTGGCCCGAGCCGCCGGTCGCGACGCAGAGGTTCGGGCGGGTCGGGTGGCGCGCGATCCAGAAGTGGCCGTCGCGGGTGTCGCCGTAGACGCAGACGCGGCGATGCACGATCGGAGCGTCGGCGAGCGGTGGGATCACGGTGCGCAGGAACATGCGGAGCGCCGCTTCCTGGTCGGGGCCGACCGCGAGGTCGCCCTCGTTGAGGCCGTGCTCCCCCGCGCCGTGGTTCGCGATCTTGACGATACCGTCGGCGGTGATCGGGAACCCGTAGTAGCCGGTCTTCGAGATGTCGGCGCCGAACACCGGGAACCGCGCAGCCTCGAACAACGAGCGATCGTTGGGCCGGAGGTGGAACACCGGTTGCCCGATCGGCTCGATCGAGCGCGCGAGCTCGGGGAGCAGGCGCGGGACCCACGCACCCGCGCACAGCACGACCAGCTCGGCCGGGTGCTTCTCGGCCTTGTCGCCCGGACCGATGGCCTCGACCCCGTCATCGGTGACGCACTCGACGGTGCGGCCGGTCGTCAGCGTCACACCCGAGGCGCGCGCCTCGGAGGCGAGCTTGCCGATCACCGCGCCAGACTCGGCCCAGCCACCGACGGGATTGAAGTAGCCGTCGACGAGCACGCCCGGTCGGTACGCGGGAAACCACGCTTGAATGTCGGCAGCGTTCAGTCGTGACAGGGCGTGGCCGCGCGAGGTCAGTAGCTCGTACGTGTCGTGTTCGAAGCCGCCTGGCTCCATCTGTGTGCGCGACAGGAAGGTCACGCCCGTCTCGTGGAACAGCTTGCGCGGCCACGCGGCGTTCCACTCCTTCCAGCCGGCGATCGCTGCCTCGCCGAGGGCGGTGTAGTCGACGTCGGCGCCGTAGTCGATCCGGACGACCTTGCTGATGTCGGTCGACTCGGCGAGCGGATGTGGCAGCGGGCCCGGATCGAGGAGGGTGACGGCGTGACCGCGCGCGGCGAGCTCGATCGCGGTCGTCAATCCGAACACGCCTCCACCGACGACGATCGCCTTCACGTCGCGATCACTTTCGCGTGATCCTCGCGACCGTCGCGCGCATCCGACGCTGGCCTTCGTCGGAGAACCAGGTGTCGAGCCAGGCCTCGGTCTCCTGCTCGTCGACGCGGTCGATCACCTCGATGACGGGGCGGAGGATCGCGCGCTTGATCTGCGCGAACGCGACCGGTGCCGCGGTGGCGAGCGCAGCCGCGCGCTCGATCACGCGCTGCTCGAGGTGGGGTGTCGCGACGACCTCGTCGATGAGGCCGATCCGGGCGGCCTCGGCCGGCTCGAACAGGCGGCCCTCGAGCGCGACCGCGACGTGCGCGGCGGCGGGAACGCGTGCGCGCATCAGCTCGATCACGATGGCGGGCAGGCCGAGCCCGAGCTGCGCCTCGTTGAGCCCGATCTTGGGCGGCGCCTTGGGACCCTGGTCGATCATGATCCGCTCGTCGCACATCAGCGCGAGCACGCAGCCGCCGGCGATCGCGTTGCCGTTGATCGCCGCGACCACCGGGACCGGTGCCTGGAGCACCCGGCGCATCGCGGTGGCGAACGTCGTGATCAGCGTGCGAACGCCGGCGCGGTCGAGGTCGATCAGCGAGGGGAGGGCGAGGCCGCCCGAGAAGCTCGCACCATCCCCGGTGACGATCAGCGCAGTCGCACCGTCGGCGAGTGCCGCATCGACGCCCCGGGTCAGCGCGTCGAGCAGCGGGATGTCGAACGCGTTCGCCTTGCCGGCGCACAGCGTCAGCACGGTCATCGATTCGATCCGGCGGAGCTCGATCAGCGCGTCCTGGGCCACGCCGCATCGTACAGTACGCACGCCATGCGCTCCTGCCCGTTGCTCGCGCTCCTGCTCGTCTCGTGTCGCACCGCCCCTGTACCCGAGGTCCCCATGACTACGCCTCCCACGACCGGCAGCGTGCCGGCCGCACCGCTCTCGCTCGCCACCCTCGCGCCCGGTGTCTCGGTCGACGGGTTCACGCCGAACTCGGTGTACCTCGACGGTAGCGATCAGCCGATCGGCGCCCGGTTCACGCACGACGCGACGAAGTTCACGTTCGACTACCTGATGATCGAGTCGGCGCCTCAGGGCTACCTCTGGGTCAACTCGTTCCCGACGTCCGACAAGGGCGAGCCACACACGCAGGAGCACCTGCTGCTCGGCAAGGGTGATCGCGGTCGCAAGATGGGCAGCTTCCAGGCGATGGCGCTCGCGGAGTCGAGCGCGTTCACGGATCAGTGGCGCACCGTCTATCACTTCCACACCGTCGCGGCACGCGAGACGTACTGGCCGGTGTTCGCCGACCAGCTCGGCGCGATGCTCGACGCCGACTACACCGACGAGGAGATTCGCCGTGAGGTGCGCAACTTCGGCGTCGATCGCGACGATGCCGGCAAGCTCCGCCTCGAGGAGAAGGGGACCGTCTACAACGAGATGGTTCGCAGCTACGAGGATCCCGGCCGGCTGCTCTACGACGCCGCGATCCGCACGGTGTACGGCACGACGCATCCGCTCGCGCTCTCGAGCGGTGGTCTGCCCGACGCGATCCGCGAGATGACGATCGCGGACATCCGCACGTTCCACACCGACAACTATCACCTCGCGAACATGGGGATGATCGCGGCGTTCCCGTCTGCGATGGCGCTGCCGGACGTGCTGGATCAGACGGCGAAGGTGCTCGGCGCCGCGAATCCCCGCAAGGGCGTGGTCACGACCGAGGCGAGCTTGCCGAAGCCGGCCGCCGCGACGTCGACGGACCCGGTGTTCATCGACTATCCGTACAGCGACACCAAGAGCCCGAGCCCGACGTTCCTGGTGTGGCCGGCCTCGCGCGAGCTCGACCTTGCCGAGCTGATGCTGATGCAGCTGTTCCTCGACTCGCTCGCCGGGGACGAGAGCACGCCGCTCTACAAGCAGCTGATCGACAGCAAGACGCGGACGCTCGATGTCGGCGCGAGCGGCGTCGGGTTCTGGGTCAGCGAGAACCAGGGACACCCGGTCTTCTTGTCCCTCAGCGGCGTGCGTGCCGAGAAGGTCGACGCCGACACGCTGAACAAGGTCCGGACGATGGTGATGACCGAGCTGGCGCGGTTCGCGAAGCTCCCCGACGGAGATCCGGACCTCGTCGCCCTGCGCGATCGCATGCAATCGCGCGTGATCGGGCTGCGCCGCAGCGTCGCCAAGTTCCTCGACTCGCCGCCGGGCTTCGGCACGCGCGGCACGGGCGCTGGCTGGGACAATCACCTCCACTCGCTGTCGAAGACGCCTGGCTTCAAGAAGTCGTTGACGCTGAAGCCCGAGCTCGCGGCGGTCGAGAAGGTCCTCGCGGCAGGCGGCAATCCGTGGCGGGCGCGGATCACGGCGTGGGGCCTGCAGCAGACGCCGTTTGCACTCGGTGCGCGGCCAAGTCCGACCCTACGCAAGCAGATCGACACCGAGCGCGATCAGCGGATCGCCGCGGAGCTCGCGCGGCTCGAGGGCCACTACAAGACCAAGGGTGCGACGAAGACCCTCCAGAGCTACGAGGTCGACTACGCGGCGCAGACGAAGATCCTCGAGGACGCGACCGCGAAGGCGCCGCTCCCCGAGCTCGTGCCGACGCCGCCGATGACCCTCGATGACGAGCTGCACTACACGACCGGCTCGCTGCGCAACGTTCCCACGTTCAGCGCCACGTTCGACTCGATGCAGAGCTCGCGCGTGTCGCTCGCGTTCAAGGTCGACGCTGTTCCCGAGGCCGATCTCATGTACCTCGCCGCTCTTCCGCGCCTGATGAACAGCGTCGGCGTTGCCGACGGCACGACGATCATCTCGAGCGAGGAGATGACGGAGCAGCTGCGCAAGGAGATCCTCGAGCTGTCGGTCAGCTACGATCGCAACCTCCGCACGGGCCGCGTCGAGCTCGTGGTGTCGGGTGCCGGTAACGACGTCGCCGAGACCAAGCTCGCGCTCGGCTGGATGGGCCGCGCGATGTTCGCCGCGGACTGGCGAATCGACAACCTGCCGCGGCTGCGCGATGTCGTCGATCAGAACCTCACAGGGCTCCGCGAGCGGATGAAGGGCTCCGAGGAGTACTGGGTCAACGATCCGCAGCAGGCATGGTGGCGGCAGGACTGGCCCGTGATGCTGCACACGAGCTCGTTCCTGACCCGCGCGCACGATCTGCACCGGCTGCACTGGCAGCTGCTCGATCCGCGCGACGCGAAGGTCACCGCCGAGGCGACGAAGTTCCTGACCTCACTCGCCGGCGCCTCGAAGCTACCGCGCAAGACGCTCGAGCAACTCGCGGCCGCGCTCGCCGATCCGAAGGCGGCGAAGGCGCCAGCGACCGTCACCAAGTGGGTCACGGCGGCGGCCGCGCTGTCGCCCGGTGCGAAGGCGATCGCGATCGCCGCGGGCAAGGATCTCGGAGCGACGCTCGCGGATCTCCCCGATGGCTCGCTCGCCGCCGACTGGACGTACCTGTGCAGGCAGATGGCGAGCGATCTCGCGTTCGGCGCACCAGCCGCGCTCGCGAAGCTCGAGGCCGCGCGCGCGATGATCCTCGCGGCGTCGACGGCGCGCATCGTCACGGTGGGCTCGACGCAGTCGCTCGCCGGCATCCAGGCCGAGCTCACCGCACTCGTCGCTCGCCTCGGCGTGATGACGCGCGCGAAGGTCGACTACTCGGCTGACAAGGCGATCCAGCGGCGGGTCGCCGAGCGCCTGGGCAAGCCGGACGTCGTGCTCGGCTTCGTCGGGCTGTACGCGCCGGGTACGTCGAGTGGTGTGTTCATCAACAGCGCGCAGGCGCCCTCCCTGCTCGATACCAGCGAGGACGCGATCCTCGACTACCTGACCTCGAACCAGTACGCGGGGCACGGCGCGCACAGCTTGTTCATGAAGACGTGGGCCGCGGGCCTCGCGTACTCCAACGGCGCGCGGATCGACGAGTATAACGGCCGCCTCAACTACTATGCCGAGCGCACGCCGCTGTTGCCGCAGACGCTCAAGTTCGTGATCGACCAGATCAAGGCGGCGAAGCCCGACGCGAACATCGCGCGCTACGCACTCGCACAGGCGTTCTCGTCGCGACTCGCCGACGACTACGAGTCGCGCGCGTGGTCGATGGCGTCGAACCTCGTCGATGGCCTGACGCCCGCCGCGGTGAAGGCGTTCCGCACGACCGTGCTCGCCCAGACCGGGCGCAAGGATCTAGCGACGGCGTTGCACGCGCGGCTGCCCCGAGTGTTCGGCCAGATCATGCCCGGCTACGGTGCACCGTCCCCGACCGCGATCTACTTCGTGATCGGCCCGGCGAAGCAGCTCGATGCGTATCAGGACTACCTGCACGCGACCGTCGGCAAGGCCACGACCCTGCACCGCCTGTACCCCCGCGACTTCTGGGTACCGGCGAAGCTCTGAGCTCCGCGCTACTGGATCGTCGAGTTGACGACGACGATCGGAGTGTCGTCGTGCGACGAGATCATCGGGTACTGCGAGTACCAGGATCCGCCGGTGTTGCGCGTGATCATCGAGTCTTCGACGCGGATGTCGCCGGTGTGGTTGTTGGACACGAAGAAGATCGCACTGCCGTGCTGAACGACGGTGTTGTCCCGGATCGCCGCACCACACAGCGAGAGAGTCATCTCGTTACCGTCGTTGTAGATCGCGCCGCCGCTGCCGCCACCGGGCGTGTTGGGCATCGCCGGGTTGCCGCCACGCCCGATCGCGCGGTTGTGCGAGAACAGCGTGTTGTAGATCGACCACGACACGCCGATGCTGCTGAGCGCACCGCCGTTCGCGCAGGTGTTGCCGTAGCCCTCCGCGCCGCCGAACGTCGAGTTGACGACATAGACGGGCAGCCCCTGGAACTGGCTGAGCGCGCGTACGCCGGCGCCGCCGAGATCAGGGCCGTCGTCGGCGCACACGTTGCCGAAGAACCGTGTGTTGACCAGCTTGAGTCGGCCGCCGCGCGCCCAGATCGCTCCGCCACCGTCGTACTCGGTCTCGGCCTTCGAGTTGCCGTCGACGAACGTGATGTTCTGGACCGTGAGCCGCGGGTGGTCCTGGTTGTCGCACATCGGCGTCGTCCAGCCCTGCGCTTGATCGCAGGTGTTCAGGTAGAGGATGCGCGTGGTGCCGCCGCCGCTGAGCGTCACCTTGCCGCCTCCATCGATCACGATCTCGGGCCCCGTGTTGTTGACGATCTTCGCCGGTCGATCGAGCGTGATCTTCACCGGGTCGGGACCGCAGTCGAACGTGATCACGCCACCGGCGGCGACCGCGGCGATCACCGCATCGGCCGTACAGCTCGCCGGCGTCCCGGTGCCGACCACGGTGCGCGGGTTGGCCACGCTCGCGACGGCGCCCTCGGGCGGCACCGTGCACATCCCGTCGGGGTTGCCCGCGGGTGGGCCGCCGGTCGGATCGGTGATCGGCGCATCGACGCTCGGACCGCCGTCATCGCCGCCTTGCCCGCCACCGTCGCTGCACCCGACGAACAAGAGCGCTGCTGTGATCCCCAGGACGCGCGACATGGCGAACCTCCCAGCGCCCATTGTAGTCCCGATCGAGGCGCCGGGGGCTGCTTCATTGCGGCGACTGCGGATGAGATCGCGATCCTGGCGCAGCCGCCCCCGTGACTAGCGCTGGGCGATCGCGATCGACTCGGGGATCACGGCGAGCGCGACGCGGCTGTCGGTCGCGGCCTTGATCGCCGACGCGAGGTACGCGGGCAAGAGCTCGCGCGCGGCCTCGGCGGTGATGATGTCACGGGCGAGCGTCCAGCCGCGCTCCTCGAGATAGCCGGGGAGCTCCTCGGGCGCCCAGCCCCACGTCCACGGCTCGCCGATGCGCGCGACCGCCGCCTGCACGAAGCGCGTCGCGAGCGACGGCTTGTTCAGGCGCGACCTGGCGAAGTACGTCATCGCGAGCTGCGATCCGGGCGCGCTGTAGTCCGAGATCGCCCGGATCGACGCATCGATCGCCGCTTCGGTCAGGTACATCGTGACGCCTTCCCAGATCGTCAGCGTCGGGGACGATGGGTCGTGGCCGGCATCGGCGAGCGCCTCGGGCAGCTCGTCGAGGGGACGGGTCTCGAAGTCCCACGTCACGTACTGCGCGGGTGATGTGACGCCGATCGTCTCGAGCGTCGCGAGCTTGTGACCCTGCGTCGCGGGGTGATCGACCTCGTAGACCTGCGCGTCCACGAGCTCGGGCAGCCGGATCGCGCGGCAGTCGAAGCCCGCGCCGAGCAGGACGACCTGGCGACCACCGCTGGCGACGAAGGCGCGGACGGCGTCGTCGAGAACACGGGTGCGGACCTGCATGTACACGACCCAGGTCTTGAGACCGGGCAGGGCCGTCAGCGCGCGCGGGTTGCGCTCCGCGAGGAGCTTCGCGATCCGCGGCGAGCTGAACGCGACGCCGTACGGATCGTCGGCGATCCGCACGTCGGCGGGGAGCAGCATGCCCAGACCGCGCGCAGCGGCGACCCGCTGCGCCGTGCGGCTGGGCGTGTCATCACGCATGGGTGGGAGAGCGTCCGCTGATCTTGTGAGCCATCGCGGTCGGGCGCTCGAGGATCTTGTAGTCCTCGTCCTCGACCGCGAGCCGCTCCGTGTCCTCGTGGACGAACACGAGGTCGTACTCGATCTCCGCGTCCTCCAGCTTGTCGACGAGCTTGCGGTGCGGGTGATCCTCCGCGTAGCCGACCATGCCGTTGAACGTCAGCATGTAGCCGCCGATGCCGCCCGCGGGATCCGGTGCGGTCTGCTCGAGGATCGCCGAGCTGTCCATCTGGAGCGTCTTGTCGCCGAGCTTGACCGCGGTGATCTGCGCCTTGTAGCCATCCCCCGGCACGCCATCGGTCGCGAGCCACTTCACGCGGACCGGGCGGTCTGGGTTGAGGCGGAAGTTCACGAGGACGTTGCTCATGGCCCGCACCATACCCAAAATCTGCTACCTCAGCGCCATGCGCTACCTGCATACGATGATCCGCGTGCGCGACTTGCGCTCCGCCCTGCACTTCTTCTGTGAGGGGCTAGGGTTGCGGGAGGTGCGTCGGCGTGACAGCGAGCAGGGCCGCTACACGCTGGTGTTCGTCGGGGAGACGGCCGATGGCGACTCGCCGCAGATCGAGCTCACGCACAACTGGGATCAGACCGAGCCCTACACCGGTGGCCGCAACTTCGGCCACGTTGCGTACGAGGTCCCCGATGTCTACGCCAGCTGCCAGCGCCTGATCGACGCCGGCTACACGATCAGTCGCCCGCCGCGCGACGGCCGCATGGCGTTCGTGCGATCACCGGATCTGATCTCCGTGGAGCTCCTTCAAGCAGGCGAAGCGCGCGCTCCGGCGGAGCCGTGGACCTCGATGCCCAACGTCGGCGAGTGGTAGATGGCAAAGACCGGTGAACCGATCCTCAAGGTCGTGGCGACGAACCGCAAGGCGACGCACGACTTCCACATCCACGAGCGGATCGAGGCAGGGATCGCGCTCGTCGGCTCGGAGGTCAAGAGCCTCCGCGACGCGAAGGTCACGATGGCGGACGGCTACGTCGAGATCCGCAAGGGCCAGGCGTGGCTCCATGGGATCCAGATCAACGAGTACGCGCAGGCGAACCGCTGGGGGCACGAGGTCCAGCGCGTTCGCAAGCTGCTCATGCACAAGCACGAGATCGCCAAGCTCGGCGACAAGACGTCGCTCAAGGGCTACACGCTGATCCCGCTGGCGCTCTACTTCAAGGGCAGCAAGGTCAAGGTCGAGCTCGCGCTGGTCACGCACAAGAAGCAGCACGACAAGCGTGCGACCAAGCGCGAGGCGGACGACAAGCGCGAGATGGATCGCGCGATCAAGCGCGCCCGCTGACCGCAGAAAACTGAGTCCGGCGGCGGTCAACCTCGCGAGATCGCGTCGGAGGGCCATGGCGCGGGCCTTGCTGAATCATCCGACATGCGCTCCATCGCCTTGCTCGCGGTTCTCCTCTCCGGCTGCTCGCTGTACCCGTTCGGGGGCAGCGGTGATGACGTCTGCGAGCAGGATCTGGCGCTTTCCCAGCCGGAGCCCGAGCGCAAGGTCAACCCGTCGACCCTGACCTGCGAGGAGTTCGCGACCGAGACCCCGTGCAACGCGGACTGCGGTCCGTGCCCGCTGTCGGGGCAAGGGGCGCAGTGGCTGCCACCGTGGGGGCAGTGCGAGAGCGAGTGCTCGAACCTCCCCGAGGCTGCCTGCATGAGCGCCAGCCAGTGCCGCGTGACACGCGAGCACGATGCGTACTACGTCAACGCGCCCTCGTTCGAGGGCTGCTACGAGAAGTCGTACAACGTGCTCGGAGACCAGCTCGACCTGCCGTGTGAGATGCGCGACGCCGAACAGTGCGCGATGGGATCGCAGTGCACCGGCCTCTACGAGATGAACGGCGGTGCGCTGCCGCTCCACGCGCCGCGCGGCGAGTTCCGCGAGTGCATCGACGAGGCGCAGATCGCCGGGACCTGTCTCGGGGTCGTGTCGTGCCGCCAGATCGCGCCGACCTGCCCGGCGAACACCACGCCGGGCGTCGCCAACGGCTGCTGGACGGGCTCGTGCATCCCGAACTCGGTGTGCGCGACGACCGGCGGCTGATCGCAGGAGCCGCGCTCGTGCGATAACCAAGCACGATGGCGCACGCGCGAGTCGCTCTGTTCGGGGCCGCCGGGTACTCGGGAGTCGAGCTGCTCAAGCTGCTCGCTCAACACCCGCAGGTCGAGCTGGTCGCCGCGGCGAGTGACAGCCAGGCCGGCACGTCGATCGCCGAGACGCTCAGCCGCTCGGGTACGGGCGGTCCAGGTGCAACCGAGTTCATCAAGGCCGGCGAGGCGCTCGCGATCAAGGCTGACATCGCGCTGCTCGCGGTGCCGCCGGACGCGGCGCTCGAGCTGACGCCCGCCCTGCGTGCGAAGGGCACGCGGGTGATCGATCTGTCGCACGCCTACCGCGCGGTGCCCGCTGCCGAGGCCGCCTATGGGTTGACCTCGCTGTTCCCGGCGGAGATCGCGGCCGCGTCGATCGTCGCGAATCCCGGCTGCTACGCGACCTGCGTGATCACGGCTGTCGCGCCGCTCGTCCGCCACCAGCTCATCGAGCGCGACGTGATCGTCTCTGCCGGATCCGGCGTGACGGGAGCCGGCCGCACGGCCAACGAGGACATGAGCCTCGGCGAGCTGCACGGCAACGTCCGCGCGTACAAGGTGCTCAAGCATCAGCACGTCCCGGAGATCGAGATGGCGCTCTCGCGCGTCGCCGTAGGGTCGACGTCCACGGCCCCGCGCGTGATCCTCACGACGCACCTGCTTCCGATCGCGAGGGGCATCTTCGCGACGATCACGGTGAAGCTGCGGCGTCCCGTGTCGTCTCTGGAGCTGACCGATCGCCTTCGCGCCGACTACCGCGACGATCCCACCGTCGTGATCGCCGCGACGCCCGAGGACGTCTCGCTCCGCAAGATCGTCGGGACGAACCAGTGTCACGTCGGGATCGCAGCCGCGGGCGACGTCGCGGTCATGACCGCCGCGCTGGACAATTTGCTGAAGGGGGCCGCAGGGCAGGCGGTCGAGAACATGAACCTCGTGCTCGGACTTCCGCGCACGACCGGCCTGACCCACCTCGCGAGGCACGGATGAAGCTCCCGATCGGATTTCGGTTCGCTGGCACGGCATCGGGCATCAAGCCGATGCGCCCCGACTTGGCCCTGTTTGTCTCGGACACCGACGCAGCGTGCGCCGGCGCATTCACGATCAACCTCGCCAAGGCCGCCCCCGTCGTCGACGCGGAGGCTCGGCTGCCGGCCGACGGGATGCGAGCGATCGTCGTGAACAGCGGCAATGCGAACGCGTTGACCGGCCCCGCCGGTGCCGAGGCGGTGCGCGCGATCCTCGACGCCGCGGGCAAGGCGCTCGACCTGTCGCCTGCGAAGATCGTGTCAGCCTCGACCGGCGTGATCGGCGTGCCGATGCCGGCGCACAAGGCGGTCGCGGCGATGCCTGCGTGTGCTGCCGCTCTCGGCCCCGACCCGGAGAAGGCGGCCGAGGCGATCATGACGACCGACACGACGAAGAAGCTCGCGTCGCGCACGATCGAGATCGACGGCAAGCGCGTCACCATCGCCGGCGTCTGCAAGGGCTCCGGCATGATCGCGCCGCAGCTCGCGACCGTGATCGCCGTGATCGTCACCGACTGCGCGATCGATCCAGTGATCCTGGACGCCGCCCTCGATGCCGCGACCCGCGAGACGTTCGAGCAGCTGACGATCGACGGTGACATGAGCACGAACGACAGCGTGTTCGTCCTCGCGAACGGCCGCGCCGGCAACCAGAAGATCACGCGCATCGACATGCCGGGCTACGCGACGCTGTACGCGGCGCTCACGGACCTGCTCGACGAGCTCGCGCGCGACATCGCGGCGGACGGCGAGGGCGCGACCAAGCGCCTCGAGGTACATGTTGCCGGCGCACCGACCCACGACATCGCCCGTGACCTCGCGCGGAGCATCTGCGGTTCGCCACTCGTCAAGGCGGCGATCTTCGGCGCGGATCCCAACTGGGGCCGGATCCTCGCGACCGTCGGTGCGCGCGCCGGTTCGCTGAATCTGCCGATCGAGCCGCACCTGGCCCGCGTCGCGATCCAGGGCGTCGTGGTCTACGACAAGGCTCCGATTCCGTTCGACCGGATCGCGATCAAGGCCAAGCTTCGCGATCCGGAGATCGCGATCCTCGTCGAGCTCCGCGCGGGCGACCACATTGCCAAGGCGTACGGCTGCGACCTGACCTACGACTACGTCAAGCTCAACGCCGACTACACGTCGATGATCTTCGAGAAGCCGGACGGTGGCGTCGCCAAGGACGACAAGCTCACGAACTACACGCCATCGTTCAAGCGCTCGGTGCTCGTCGAGGCGCTCGGCTACATCTCGCGCTTCCGGGGGCGGCGCTGCGTGATCAAGTTCGGCGGCGCCACGATGCAGCGCGCCGGCCAGATGCGCGCGTTCTGCGACGATGTGATGCTGCTCCACCAGGTCGGCCTGTTGCCGGTCGTCGTGCATGGCGGCGCCGCGGATATCACCAAGGCGCTCGAGCAGCGTGGCGGCGAGTCGGCGTTCATCGATGGCCTGCGCGTGACCTCGCTCGAGGACATGGACACGGTCGAGGCGGTGCTCGACGCGATCAACGCGGACCTCGTGATGCTGCTCAACCAGCGCGGCGCGCATGCCGTCGGCCTGTCGGGGAGCGACGCAGCGCTGTTGCGAGCGAAGAAGCTCGTCCGCGAGGACGGTCGGGATCTCGGCCAGGTCGGCGAGCTCACCGAGGTCAACAAGACGTTCCTCGACTCGCTGCTCGCGCAGTCCTACATCCCGGTGATCTCGCCGGTCGGGCTCGGCCTCGACGGCCAGAGCTACAACCTCAAGGGCGATCCGGTCGCCGCCGCGATCGCCAAGGCGATCGGCGCCGACAAGCTGATCTTCCTGTCCGATGCCCCGGGCATCATCGAGGCCGGCGAGCTCGTCACCGATCTGACGCCGACCACGCTGCGCGCGAAGGTCGAGGCCGGCACGATCGACCCTGCGATGGCGATCAAGGCGGTGTCGATCCTCGACGCGCTCGCCGGTGGCGTGCAAGCCGTCCACCTGATCGATGGCCGGACCGCGCACAACGTGATCGCCGAGCTGTTCACCGATCGCGGTGTCGGCACGATCATCCGCGCCGAACCCTGACAATCGGGATCACTCGCGGTGATACGGATCGCCGCGGAGGATCGAGAACCCGCGGTAGAGCTGCTCGATCACGAGGACCCGCACGAGGCGGTGCGCGATCGTCAGCTTGCCGAAGCTGACGACCTTCTTCGCACGCTTGCGGAGCGCGTCGCTGTGGCCATCGGCGCCGCCGATCGCGAACACCACGGGGGCACCGCCGCCGTGCTGCTGTTCCGTGCCGAGGATCTCGTTCGCGAACGCGACGCTCGTCATCGAGATCCCGCGCTCGTCGAACGCGAAGAGATGCGCGTTCGCGGGCAGTGCTGCGACCAGCGCGGCCTCGTCCTTGTACTCGACCACGTCGAACGTGCAGAGCTTCCGCAACCGCTTGCGGTACTCCTCCTCCGCCTCCGCGAGATAGGACTCCTTGAGCCGTCCGATGACGGCGAGGGTGACCTTCACGGATCAGGACACGGCGTCGTACGCCTCGCCCGCGGGGATGCGAGCGTCAGCCGGCACGTCGATCTCGACGCGCGGAGCGTCATTCCACAGTCCCTCGAGATCGTAGTGCTCGCGCGCCGAGTGCAGGAACACGTGGACCACGAAGTCGCCGTAGTCGAGGAGCGCCCACTGTCCCGTGCGTGCTCCCTCGGAGCCGATCACGCGGAGGCCATCGAGCTTGAGGCCCGCGCTGATCGAGTCCGCGATCGCATCGACCTGACGATCGGAGCGGCCGGAGATCACGAGCTGGTAGTTGCAGAACGAGCACAGCTCGCGGACGTCGAGCAGGATCGGTTCGAG
>JANOPP010000488.1:0-10934 GCA_031421915.1 Myxococcales bacterium
GTGGGCCGCGGTGACCGGGCCAGCGCATCATCGCGCTGCCGAGCGTGTTGCTCACGAGGTCAGGGGTTCCGCCGCTGCGCGCACGGCACAGGAAGTACGCGACGCCTGCGAGGTAGCCCTTCGGGGTCGCGACGACCGCAGACATCGCCTGCGTGACGAATGGGTTCTGCACGCCGTCGTCTGCACCCGCGAGCGGCTTGCCCGAGATCTCGGTGACCGCAGCCTCGAACGCCTTCAGCGTCGGCTCCTCGCAGCCCGCGTAACCCTTCTTCGAGTCCTTCGCGCGGGCATCGTCCATCCCGGTGGTCAGTGCGACGAGCGCAGCGTCGGTCTTCCAGCGCGTCGTCCACTCGGTGCGCGTCGCGGTCGCGAGCTCGAACATCTTCGCGTACGCGGGGTCCTTCGCCATCGCCGCCTTGACGTCCGCTGCGTGCTTTGCGAGCTGCTGGTTCACGCGATCGAGGCGGATGCGGAGCGCCATGCGATCGAAGTGCGAGCGCGCCTTGTCGGCGCGGAGCTCGGTCGCGAGCTTCTTGCGGTCGAGTGCGGCGATGTCGCCCTCGCACATCGCCCACCGCACGATCTGCGCGTCGGTCGTGATCAGGCACGCCTCGATGTACGCGAGGCGGCCGAGCTCGCTGAGGTTCGCGCCGAACGCGTCGGCCAGGTAGTGCTTGTCCTTGGCGAGGTTGTCGTTGCCCATGCCGCGCGAGATCGCGGCGTACTGATCGAACGGACCGAACGACGACCATGTGCGCTTGAGCGAGTCGCCGATCCCGAGCTTCTGTCCCTGGAGATCGATCTCCACGATGTTCTGCATCCGCTCCGACTGCTCGGCCGACGCCCACACGGCGGCATCCGCCCAGTCGGCCTCGGTCATCCCGAGACGGGTCGACCACGTGGCGCGCTGTGCGCTCGCATCGCCGCCGCTGCAGGCGATGCCGACGATCGCGCGGACGGCATCGCGCGCGTCGTTGGCCTTGTTCGCCGACGCGAGGTCGTCGCCGCTCGCGCTGACGGACGTCGCACCCTCGGTGGCGCACCACGCGGGTGCGGCGGAGGCGGGAGAGGAGAGGGCGAGGACCGCGAGAACCGAACCGATACCGACGAGCTGCCTGGACATGAGCAAAGCCTCCAAGGGGTTGGAAGGCCGCTATCGAGCGGCCCGAGGCCGGGTTGCGCGATCCCGAACAAACGTTCGCAAGTACCGATGCGGGCACGCTATACGTCGCGGCATGACGACCGAAACCCAGGGCGCGCGCGGCCTCTACTTCTTCGCCAGCATGTGCGCCGGAGCGGCGGTCGGTCTGTTCGCGTATCGCTACGGGATGCTGCCGTTCGCATGGAAGTCGAAGGCGAGCATGTTGATCCCCGGCCTCGCGGTCGGGCTCACCTTCGCCGCGCGCTCGATCGTCAAGGATCGTGGACCGCGGCCCGCGCTGCCGCTCCTGATCGCGGGCGGTGTCCTCGGTGCGGCCATCACGTTCGGTCTGTCGTACGTGGTGTTCCCCTCGCTCACGCGCGCGTCGCTGACGACGACCGCGCTGCCGGGCTTCACGATCGGACTGCCCGATGGCGAGGCGCCGACGCAGAAGTTCTCCGAGTACGACGTCGGCAAGTACCAGGTGAAGAACGTCGGCGGTGAGGGCGGCGTGATCGCCGTGAGCTGGGAGGGTGGCGAGGCGTCGGCCGACGATCTGAAGCTCGCTGCGAACGCGCTGGGTCCGGCGATGGGCACCACGGGTGTTCCGGTCGTGCTGACGCTGAGGGGGCCCCGCGGCACGGCGATCGAGACCGTCCGCGTCGATGGCGACAAGAGCCCGATGTTCATGTCGTTCCTGCCGTGCGGTCCTCGGCGGGTGATGGTCATCACGATGGCGGGCTCCGACAGCGAAGCGCTTCACAGCCGCGTGCTGCCGACGTTCGTCTGCAAACCGGATCCCGCGCGCGACAACATCCCGCTCGGGGTCGTGCCGTTGATCGTGGAGCTCCCAGGTTGGTACGCGAACGAACGCGGCCCGAACCAGGTGGTGCTCACCGACGGCACCGGAATGGTCCTCTTGAAGACCATCTCCGCCTCGTCGTCCGACGTCACCGCGATGGTCGTCCCGATGTTCAATGCAATCGGCTGGAAGCTCGCGACCACCGGCAAGAAGGACGACCGCACCCTCCTCAGCGGCACGATCGAGGGACAGAGCGTCCACGGCTGGGTGCGCTCGGTGCCGTGCGGAACCCAGACGGTGATCATCGTCGCGATCGCGACGGACGTCGAAGGTGCGGACGTGCTCGCGTTGAAGCTGCAGCCCGCGCGCTGCGCGCGACCCGGCGAGGCGGGCACCGCGTGGCAGGATGCGCCGGCCGGTTTCCTCGACGGTGACGCGACCGGTGAGGCCGCGGAGCCCGCCGGCTCGGCAGCGCCCTAGTCGCCGCGCGTCGCCTGGTAGTACATCAACTCGTCGACCTTCTCGGCCGCCCAGCCAGGTTCGTCGGCGGCGACGATCGGGCCCACGAGCTGCGCGATCCACGTCGCATGCTGGCCCCAGCCGCGCTCGATCGCTGCCTGGATCAAGGTCTCGCCCGCGTCCTCCGGATCGCGCTGGCGCTTCATCCACGCGACGACTGCGTTGGGATCGCCCGCGGCGATCGCCGAGATGCCGGCGTGGTTGTTCTCGCGCACGGTGCGGTCGTCGGTGGCGGTCGTCTGGAGGAACCAGCTCATCTTGCCCGTGACCTCGTCGGCGACGTGCTTCGGGGTCCAGCCCGGATGGAGGCGTCCCATCGCGTCCGCGTAGACCTGCCAGTACTGGCGATTCGCGCCTTCCCAGCGCGCGAGGTCATCCATCGTCTTGTGGCGGAGCTTGTGCCACGCGACCTCGGCCTCCTGCATCGCGCACCACGCGCCGAACGCTTGCTCCTTGGCGAGCCAGTGCGCTCCAGCGCCGCCGGTGAACATCGCCGAGGCGGTGCCGGGCGTCAGCGTGCTGACGGCCTTGCAGCTCGGGCAGGTCACGTTGATCGCCATGTGCCACAGCGGCCGATCGAGCGGCGTGCCGCAGTGCGTGCACGGCACCTGCTGCCCGACCTCGACCAGAGCGACCGCGTGGAGCGCGCGCCCCGCATCGGCCTCGCCCTTGGTGATCATGCGCTCGGTCTCGCGCTCGAGCCAGCGCGAGAACTGCGCCTTGAGCGCGAGCTGGACGCCCTGGAAGTAGCCGCCCGCGCGACCGTCGTCGACGTCGACGCTGTCCGCCTCGGAGCTGATCTTCTCCCACGACTCGTCGACCTTCTGTGCGAGCGCGAGGAGCCGCGCCTTGAGGGCGCTCGAGACACCGGACAGACCGGTGCCGTCGATCGCATCGGCAGCGATCACCTCGGCGTAGCCCGCGCTGGCCTCGCCATCGATCTCCTGAACGCGAGCGCGCACCTTGTCGAGGAACGTCGTCCAGCGCTGCGCGAGCGCTGCATAAGCCGGATGAATCTGTGCCGTCATGTGCCCAGCTTGTCCTTCCCGCAGAACTGGCACGCGAGCTCTTCGGCGAGCCGCGGGCCTCCGCACTGCGAACACTTGATCACGTAGCCGCCGGGCGGACGCTGCCAGCCCTTGCTCTTCGCTTGCTTCGCCGACTGCACCGCGAACGCGAACATGCTCTTCGGTCGCCAGGTCGCGTGCTCGAGGTACTTGGCCTCGGTCGCCTTCCAGACCTCCGCTGCCGCATCGACCAGCCGCGGATCGCCGACGGCCCGCGCGAAGTGATTCGCGATCGCGTGCGCGCATGCAGCGACCTCGGCGGGCAGGGCGCCCCGTGCGAGGTTGAGCTTCGCGCGCGTTGCCTCGCGCTCCGCTGGGCCGACTGGAGCGACGCCGTACTTCGCGAGGACCTTGGTCCACGCGTCGTTGACGCCGCCGGCCGGCTCGACCAGGAGCGCGTCGTCGAACAGCTTGCCGAGCTGTTCTGTCAGTGCGCCGATCAGCGCGAAACGATCGACGGTCACGCTCAGACGCTGAGGTCGGAGTCGAAGTTGCCGCCCTGCGCCTTGTACTGCTCCTCGTAGTGCGTGAGCAGCTCGCCGTACTGCACGGCGATCCGGTAGTCGCCGCCGAACTTGGCCGACCAGTACTGGCTGATGTTCGACCAGTCGAGCGCGGTCATGCCGAACTGCTGCTGCAGCATGGCGTTGACGTCGCGACCCTGCTGCGCCCACGCGGACTGCGCGCCACCGATCTCGGCGTAGCGCTCGAGCGTGCACGGCTCGGCACCGACGGCGCCCTGGCCGGCATTGAGGTTGCCGGCGACGCCGGCGTTGGCCGCTGCGGACGCCCCGAACTGGCCCTGGTTCGCCTGCCCGAAGTACTTCCCGTACTCGGTCATCAGCGCCATCGTCGCGTTCATGTCACCGGCCTGGCCGCTCATGCGGCGCTGCCACTCGGTGTTCACGCGATCCCACTTCGCCTGGTCCATGCCGTTCTCGGCGAGGATCGCGGCCCACTTGCCCATGTCGTTGCCGACGCTCATCGCGCGGGCCTGGGTGGTGGCGTAGATCTGGATGTCGACGCCCTCGACGGGCATCAGGATCTCGGGGTTCGCCGCGGCGCCGGCGTTGATCATCTCGCGGCCCTGACGGCTGCCAGCGTTCATCGCGGCCTGCATGAACTCGTGCGAGTGGGCGAAGTACTTGTGGAACGTGTCCTTGACGCGCGTCATGTGCGCCCAGTCGCGGAGGCCGTACTCGCGCGCCTTGGCGTCGCAGGCGTCATCGCCGTTGTCGTTGCCCGCCTTCTCGATCATCTTGAGGCGGTACCAGTACTCCTCGTGGTTGTTCGGGTCCCAGCCGCCCCAGTCGTCGGCCTCGCCGTCGTCCTGCGCCTCCTGCTCGTCGGAATCGTCACTGGAGTCGTCCTCCTGATGATCCTCCTGCGCGGCTTGTTGTTGCGGCTGCTGCGCCTGCGCCTGCTGCGGCTGGACGGCGTCCTGCGCGCCCTTGACGATTCCCTTGAGCTTGTCGAACAGACCCATGGCTTCTCCTCGGTTGGATTCCCAATCCCAACGACGATCGACGCTATCACGCAGGTGATTGCGTCGACGGAGCACGGTCCAGTGATTCGACGGTCGTCACTTTATCCGGAGTGACGTGCGCGAGAATCGTCGCGACGAGCGTTGCGCGATCTTCGAGATCGTAAGGCGCGGGCGCGCCGACGCCGGGTACGAGCAAGCTCCGTTCGGGGGCGCCGCCATCGACGAAGCAGGTGTTCGTTGTCGGAGCCGCGACGACTCGCACGATGTCGCGCCACGCCAGCTTGAACCGTGAGCGCTTCGCGTCGCGCACCTCGAGCCCCGTGTCATCGGTGATCACGACGAGGCGCCACGTCGGTGACCACAGATACGCAACGCCCGCGCCGATGCCGACGATGCCGGTCACGAGTGGCAGCGCGGCGAAACCGATGCCGGCCGCCACGGCGAGCGAGCCACCGCCGAGGCCCATCGCGCCGAAGGCGAGGCCGCGATAGCGGGGACGGAACCGGTGGCGCGCAGGCTCGGCCACCGCGCCGTCCTATTGCCGCGCGACGAGGCTCGCGATGTGCGCGCGCGTCTCGAGCGGGATCGATTCGAACAGCACGCCGAAGCCCTTGGGCAACGTGACGTTGCCGCTCTCGCTCGGGAGCTCGCAGTCGTCGGTGCGCTGCCACAGCACCCAGCCGACCGCATCGACCGGACCCATGCCGCGGATCTCGAACTTCACAGCGACGCGCGAGAGGAGCGGCAACGGCAGTCCGGAGATGAACGCGCCGTTCGTCGAGAGATCGCGGATCACGGCGGGGAACCGCTTGCCGATCGTCGAGCTATTCGCGTCGACGCGGCGGAACACGGCTGCGAGGTTCGGATGGAGCGTCATCGGCACCTGGCCGATCGACTCGATCACCGCAGGAGCGTTGACCACCAGGCGTGCTGCACGGCGATGCTCGGACGACATTCCGAGACTATCGTACCCGGGTTCCGGGCGGCACGTCGCGGTCGAGGGCGGAAAGTCCGAGGATCGCTTCGTCGCCCGCGGCGAGGATCATTCCCTCGGAGACGAGTCCGGCCATCTTTCGCGGTGCGAGGTTCGCGACGACGATCACCTGAGCTCCGACGAGGGACTCCGGCTTGTATGCCTCTGCGATGCCCGCGATGATCGAGCGGGGCTTGGCCTCGCCGAGGTCAACCTGCAGATGAAGGAGCTTGTCCTTCTTCGGGATCGCGACGGCGCTGATGACCTTGCCAACGCGAAGCTCGAGCTTCGCGAAGTCGTCGTACGTGATCTGCGCGGTCGGGGCTGCGGGCGCAGCAGCCGCGGCCGGCTTCGCGGGTGCCGTCGCCGTCGGCGTTGCCGCGGCATCGCCGACGATGGCCGCGAGGATCTTTGCCTGCATCGGCTCGTCGAGCCGCGGGAACAGCGCCGCGGGCGGCGGGTTCGCGAGCAGCTTCGGTGCCTGCGTGAACACGCGGCCTTCGACGCCAATCGGCCACGTGAGCGGGCCTTCGTCGCCGAGCCAGGCGAGGACCGTGCGCGATGTCGCCGGCAGCACGGGCGCGATCATCCGCGCGATCGTCCACAGGCTCGTGTGCAGGCACCACAGTGCGTGACCGAGCGCAGGATCCTTGGACCGCGCCATCACCCACGGCTGCGTTTGATCGATGAACCGATTCGCCTGTCCGATGAACCGCCACAGGTGCTCGAGTGCGCGCGACGGTTGGAGTGCTTCGAACTCGCGCGCGACGTGCCGCACGGTCTCGAAGGCGTGGACCTCGAGCTGCCAGTACGGGTTCTCCGTGCCGTCGGTGAAGTACGTGTCGTTGCGCACCGGCGGGGTCTCGGCGGCGAACTTCGAGATCAGCGTCAGGCTGCGGTTGACGAGGTTGCCGAGATCGTTCGCGAGGTCCGCGTTGAATCGCCCGAACAGCCCTTCGAACGTGAAGTCACCGTCGTTGCCGAGCGGAATCTCGCGCAGCAGGTAGTAGCGCATCGCATCGATGCCGAGTGGACGGCCGAGCGGCCCGACCGCGAGTGCGTCGCTGAGCTTCACCGGATCGATCCGCGTCGCGGGCATCGACTTCGAGATCTTTTCGCCGCGGACCGTCCACCAGCCGTGGGCGAGGATCGTCTTGGGGAGTGGCAGCTTCGCTGCCATCAGGAACGCGGGCCAGTACACGCTGTGAAACCGCAGGATGTCCTTCCCGATCACGTGAATCGCGTGCGGGAAGAACTTCTGCGCGTCCGCACTCTCGAGCGTGCCGTCGGGACAGAGGTCCGAGTAGTAGTTCATCAGCGCGTCCATCCACACGTAGATCACGTGCTGGCGATCGCTCTGTTCGGGAACCGGGATTCCCCACGAGAAGCTGGAGCGCGACACCGAGAGATCACGCACGCCGCTCTTCAGGAACGACACGATCTCGTTCCGGTACGCCTCGGGACGGATGAACTCGGGATGCTCTTCGATGTGGCGGAGCAGGGGCTCGGCGTACTTCGACAGCTTGAAGAACCAGGACGGCTCCTTGTCGATGAAGTTCACCGGGCGCTTGTGCGTCGTGCACACCCAGGTGTCGCCGTCTTTTGCGAGCTGACTCTCGGTGTAGAACGCCTCGCAGCCGACGCAGTACCAGCCCTGGTAGAAGCCGAGGTACAGGTCCTCGGGATTCTCCTTCCGGATCTTCTTCCACAGCTCGGTGACGACCTTCTTGTGCTTGGCGTCCGTCGTGCGGATGAACCGGTAGTCAGCGATCTCGAGCGCCTTCCACGCCTGATCGAAGCGCGGCGCGACCTCGTCGGTCAGTGCCTGCGGTGTGAGCCCACGCTTCTTCGCGGTCTCTTCGATCTTCTCCCCGTGCTCGTCGGTGCCCGTGAGAAACCGCGTCTCCTCGCCCCGCATCCGATGGAAGCGCGCGAACGCGTCCGCCACGATCGTGGTGTAGGCGTGCCCGAGGTGGGGCGCGTCGTTGACGTAGTAGATCGGCGTGGTGATGTAGAAGGGCGTGCTCATGCTTGAAAGTCGTCCGAGCTCGGGTCGTCGGTCGGGCCGTGATCGCCACCGCTCGGGTCATCCGCCTCTGGCAGCTGATCGATCGGGAACTCCTCGGGCGCCTCGTCGGGCTCGGCCTCGGCTTCTGCCTCGGGTCCAGCGTCGTGAGTGTGTGCATGTGCCTGTCCCTCGGGACGCGGCGCGCGCGGCTGGTTGCCCGCCGGGAACAGCGGCTTGACCTCGGTCGCGGGCAACACCTCGGTGTCGCCCATGCCGTACGACACGCGGATTCGCTGGCGCAGCACGTCGACCTCGACGACACGACCTTCACCACGCTGCGAGATCACGCGCTTGCCGAGCTTCGGCAGCCCCTTGCGCAGCTCCGCGTACGCGGCCTGCTCGTACACCAGGCAGCACTTGAGCCGACCGCACTGACCCGCGACCTTCGTCGGTGACAGGACGAGACCCTGGTCCTTGGCCATCTTGATCGACACCGGTACGAAGTCGGGCAACCACGTCGTGCAGCACAGCGTCAGGCCGCACGATCCGATACCGCCGACAGCCTTGGCCTCATCGCGCACGCCGAGTTGCCGCAGCTCGATGCGTGCCTGTGTGTCGCGACCGACGGTCTGGATGAACTCGCGCAGGTCGAGGCGCTCGTCGCTCGTATAGTAGACGTTGAGCTTCGCGTTGCGGCCCTGGCCGATCGTCTCGACGCGGAACACCTTGAGCGGGAGCCGGAGCTGCGCCGCCGTGTCCTTTGCGATCCGTAGCGCCTTGCCGCGATCGGAATCCTCGGTGCGCTCGCCGCCCAGATCCTGCTCGGTCGCGCGTCGGATCACGCGACGCAGGCCGCGATCGCGAGTCGCGCGTCGGGCCGGCGGGGTCGCGACGGTGGCGAGCCGCTGCCCGCGATCGGAGTCGACGAGGACGCGGTCGCCGCGCGTGAAGTCCGCGTCGCCGGCATCGCACCACTGAATGCGGCCGCCGATCTGGAACCGCACGCCGAGCACGCTGACGATGTCGTCGCCGAGCTGCGCGCTCGCCGCGTCGAGCAGCGGATGCGTGAGCGGATCGGGGTCGGTGCCGGGTGGCTCGGCAGGTAGGTCGGCGCCGAAGCGGAGCTCGGGTGGCGGGCCCGGCTCGTCGCTGCCCCATGCGACACCCTGGAGCTCGCCGGTGCTCTCCATCTCGTCGTGCGCCTGCGGGCGGCGCTGCTGCTGGAGGCGCGGAGCGGCGGGCGCATCGTAGGTGCGTGCGGGCTCGGCGCGCGCTGCCTCGGCACGCGCGTCCACGGTGCTGTTGTCGGCGCCGTCACTGCGATCCGCGCCGCCGCTGCGATCACCGCTACCGCTGCGATCCGCGCGGCCGCCGCCGCCGCTGCGATCCGCGCCGCCGCTGCCGCCGCTGCGATCACTGCCGCCGCGATTGTCGGGGCCGCCGCCGCGCGCGCGCTGCTCGCCGCCCCGCTGTTCGCGACCGCCGCGGTTATCGCCACGGCCGCCCCGGTTGTCGCCGCGGTTGTCGCCGCGACCACGGCCGCCGCCGCTGCCGCCACCGTCGCTGCGCGGCGTGCCGTCTTCGTTGAATGCAGCTTCTGCAGGGGCGCCACAACCATGATTGCCGCCGCCGCGATTGTCGCCGCGACCGCCGCCGCGGTTGTCGCCGCCGCCGCCCCGCTGATCGCGACCGCCGCGGTTGTCGCCACCGGCAGGGCCGCCGCCACGGGCGCGCTGCTCGCCGCCTCGATTCCCGTCGCGTCCACCGCGGTTTCCGTCGCGTCCACCGCCACCGTCGCGTCCACCGCCGCCACGAGTCGGGTCGCCGCCGCGATTCCCATTGGCGTCGGTGCGTTGCGTGCCGTCATCGCGAAGCCCGGCGTCAGCCGTTCCGCTCGCGTCGCCAACGACGGCCTCGGTTGCACCGTCGCGTGGGGCGAGATCGTCGACCAACGCATTGTCGCCGCGGTTGTTGCCGCCGCCAGCGCCGCGGTTGTTGCCGCCGCTAGCGCCGCTGTTGTCGCCGCCGCCGGCCCCACGAGCGCGCTGATCTCCGCCGCGGCTTCCGTCTCGCCCACCGCCGCCCCCACGGTTCCCATCACGTCCACCGCCGCGGTTGCCGTCGCGACCACCTCGATTCGGATCGCCGCCGCGCTGATCGCCACGACCACCGCCGCGGGCGTTTGGATCGCGACCGCCGCTGCGGTTGTCGCGCGCCACCTGATCGCTGGCCCCGCCCGCGCCGCCTTCGCTCAGCCGATTGTTCGGATCGCCGGGGTCGAGCGCCGGACCGCCCGCGGTGACCGAACCCGAGATGTCGCCGGGAATCGCGTTGGCCTCGGTGTCGCCGCCACCACCGTCGCCGCGTGGAGCGCCACTGCTCGTCGCGCTAGACGCGTCGCCGCGCTGTCCACCGCGCGCACCCCAGTCGCGTCGCTGGCGGCCGCCCTCGCGCGGAGCGTTCGAATCACGAGGACGATCGTCCCGCGGTCGATCGCCGCCACGCGATCCGCTCGCGTCGCGCGGTGCGCCGGAATCACGTGGAGCATTCGCATCACCGGATGCGTTGGGATCGCGGGGCGCGTTGGGATCGCGGGGCGCGTTGGGATCGCGGGGCGCGTTGGGATCGCGAGGCGCGTTCGGATCGCGCGGTACTCCACCGTGCGCGGTCTGGCCCTCGACGCCGCCCTCGCGCGGTCCACGCCGGCGCCGGCGACGCTTCCGCCGTGCGCCGCCCTCGGCACCAGGTGCGGCGCCATCGGCACCGGTTGCTCCGCCTTCCGTGCCGGCCGCGCCATCGTCCGGTCCGTCGTCGGGGCCGTCGTCGGGGCCGTCGTCGGGGCCGTCGTCGGGCGCGCTCATGGAGAACCGGCCGGCTCGAGGCGACCGAGCTGCACGATCAGCGCTTCGACCGCGAGCTGCGGGTTCGCGTTGTGAAT
>JANOPP010000489.1:0-2227 GCA_031421915.1 Myxococcales bacterium
GCCTGCCGGAGGACGATCTTGTGCTTACCCGAGGTCGAGAATTCGGCCGCGCGCCAGCCAAGTAACGAACCCCGACATGACCCAGCTCGCGCTGCGTACACGTCCTGCCTGTTGCGCATGGATCCAACGCCGCAACGGCCGCAGCAGCTACGGAAGCTCCGCCACTAGCCCCGCCCTCGCGTCCTCGACGGAAATCTCTTCCCACTCGCCCGGCTCAGAACGCACCAGGACGGTTGCTCCGAGTTCTCTGTGCGCGATAATCGCCCCGTCGCTATCGAGGATGGGTGCGGCTCTTTCGCGACGGCGACCGTCGACAACGAGATCGATCACTTGACCAGCCTGAGCGCCGGGCGCTTGCGCGGCGGCGGGATCGGATTGGGGACCTCGCCCTCGGCGTAGCGTGACTGATGCGTACGCTCGTGCTCCTTGGCGAGATGGAACTGCCAGTAGTCGTCGAAATCGCCGCTGGTGCGGAGCGCGCGCAGGCGGAGGATGGCCTCGGCGGTGGCCAGCGACCATCGTGCGCCGGTTCGCCCCATGCGGTCTTGCACGAGGTAGCGACACGCACCCTCGATCACACCGGTCGCGATCGGGAGACCGTCGGCGAGGGCGCGATCGTAGTGCAGCCAGCGCGAGTTCTTCACCAGGTAGTTGATGCAACGACGCACCGGCGCCGCGGCCTCCTTGTCGAGCCCGTGGGTCTCGATCATCCCGCGCAGGCTGCGCGCCACGGTGGCCGCGGTGCCGCCGGTGAGCAACGCCAGCAGCCGGTGCCGGACCCAGGTCTCGGCGTCCTCGGAGCTGGGCGGATGGAACGCACGGGCCGCCCGCCACAGGTACTCGAGCACGTGGACGATGTCGAGCACGATGGTGATGACGACGCCGTGGGCCCGGGCCGCGCGCTGGACGTGCTTGAGCTGGTCACGTTCACCGTCGAGAGTGACGACCCAGCGTCGAAGGCGCTCGGGATCGCGGCGCAGGGCTTCGGCGAACGCATCGTCGACCACGCGCTTCGGGGTGTACTCGACGCTGGCCCATACGCGCTTGTTCACGGGACGCGGGCGGGCCTCGTCGAGATCGTCCGGTCGGAGCGTGTGCAGCACGTCGGCCGCGGTCCGCTTCCACGGGGCCAGCGTGTACACGGTCGCGACCTGGGCGCGCCGCTTCCGGTTGCGCTTCTCGCCGGTGGTCAGCCGGGTCTCGAGGCGTCGTGGCGTCTGCTCCGCTGCCTTCCGCGTCGCCTCGCGCAGGTCGGCGTGCAGCATCGCGATACCCTTGCCGTCGAAGCTGAGGTTCAGCAGGTCCGTCGTCGGCTCCGCTTCACAGAGCCGGTCGCCGTAGAACGCGTCGAAGTCCTGGGCCGACCGCACCGCCAGTTCCTCGACCTGGCGCTTTGGCACCTCGGCGCCGCTCTGCTTCGTGACCAGCTCGACCACCTCGTCGAACGACGCCCGCGCGCTCTCCTCGGCCACGATCCGCCGGACCCCGTACGAGTACTTGTCGTCGGCCAACGCCATCGCGGCATCGAGCGGCGCCAGGCCAGCCACCCCGGATGCTTGATACAGGTTGCGGTCAAGCACGACCTCCCCGAACGTGGTCTCGACCTTCCGCGAGCCGGCACGGACCTGCGTCCGCTCGGTGCCGTCGGCGCCCTCGACCTCCACCTTCCGCTCTTGCGCCGACCGCAAGTCGAAGTGCGCCTGCATCATCGACCGCAGCAGCTCGCGGCCGCCGGTGGCGAGCATCCGCTCGATCTGCTCGAGCGGCATGTTCATCGCGTCCTCGCTGCTCAGGTCGTCCTCGATCTTCTTCACCTTGTGCCGAGCCTCGCAGAACGGGCTGTCGTTGGCGATCGCGATCGAGTTCGTGGTGGTGGTGGCCATCAGGCCCGGCACGCTATCCGGTCGCGATCGATCCGGATAGGGCCACGGCCAACCCGGCGGAATCGATCAGCTTTCGCGGCGTCGCGAAAGATCCACACCCATCAAGAAATCGACATACGATCGCGGCAATGTGAGCCCCAATCGCTTCTCGTGTGTCGCTATTTCCGCGCGAATCGGACCATCGCTCACATCAGATCGCCTAGCCATGACATCTCGCTTGATGAGTGACGTCTCGTGCTTTCGCCCGGTCATCTCCTCGTATTCGCGATGCCAGCACGACAGAAACCTCTGCCAATCACTTGCGGTTCCGGCATATGCGGAGTGGCGCGAAGTTCTATCGTTAT
>JANOPP010000490.1:0-18584 GCA_031421915.1 Myxococcales bacterium
GTTCGCGGCGCGGGCCAAGGATTCGTGGCGGTGGCGCATGGTCGCGCCCTATGCGACGGCGGTGGTCTACCCGACGCTGCCGGCGGCGATCGGCATGTACAACATCGAGGCCGGCGATACGTCGGAGGTCCAGGAGCTGACGACGGCGAAGGTTCCCGGCGGCTACGACGCGGTCCGCGCGCGCCTCCACTCGCTGCGCTCGCCGCAGGATCTCGAGGGGCTGGTCACCGGTGCGACCGGGCGCCTCGTCTACGAGATGCTCGAGAGCCAGCAACCGCTCTGACGTGCGCACCACGCTCGCGTTCCTGATCGCGGTCGCTAGCTGCGGCGACGATGTCGGCTCCCTGCCCGACGCGCCGCCTCCAGGTGACACGGCCGCGCCCGATGCGGCGCTGTCCGGGGCATGGGGCCAGCTCAGCTATCAGCGCCTGGAGGAGCCGAATCTGCTCGTGCCGTTTACTCGCGGCACGCGCTGAGGTTAGATCCATCGATGGATCCTGTGGTACCGACCATCGGCGCGTCTCTGCCTCGCGTCGACGGTGTCGCGAAGGTCACGGGCCGCGCGCTCTACCTCGATGATCTCGACGCGGTCGGTGCGTGGCACGGCGCGACGGTGCGCTCGAAGACGGCGTTCGGCGTGCTCGAGGCGATCGAGCTCGATCCCGCGTTCGACTGGTCCAAGGTCGTCGTCGCCTACGCGAGCGATGTGCCGGGCGGCAACTACATCGCGCTGCTCGAGAACGATCAGCCTGCGCTGGTCGCGATCGGCGCGCGAATCATGCATCACGACGAGGCGGTCGCGCTGATCGCGGCACCGACACGCGCGCTCGCATTCGAGGCGCTGAAGCACGTCGTGCTGCGGGTGAAGACGCTCGACCCGGTGTTCACGGTCGACGACGCGCTCGCGGCGAAGCAGCCTCTGTACAAGGACACCAACATCTTCAAGCAGTTCCTGATCCGCAAGGGACACACCCAGGACGCCGAGATCGCGGACGCGTTCGCGCGCGCCGCGCAGGTGATCGACGGCACGTACGTCACCTCGCCGCAGGAGCAGATGTACATCGAGCCGCAGGCGATGATGGCCGACTGGCAGGACGGTCGCTGCTACATCGTCGGTTCGATGCAGTGCCCGTACTACGTGCACAAGGCGATGAAGGCGCTCCTCGGCTGCGGCCCCGACGGTGTCGTGATCACGCAGTCGGTGACCGGTGGCGGGTTCGGCGGCAAGGAGGAGTATCCGTCGATGCTGGCGGCGCACGTCGCCGTGCTCTCGGCCAAGGCGAAGCGCCCGGTCAAGATGACGTACGACCGCGACGAGGACATCGCCGCGACGACGAAGCGTCATCCGTGCCGGACGACCCATCGCATGGCGATCGATGCCAACGGTGAGATCGCGGCGATCGATGTCGACGTCGTCATGGACGGCGGCGCGTACCTGACGCTGTCCCCCGTGGTGCTGTCGCGCGGCGTGCTCCATGCGGCCGGGCCCTATCGCTGCCCGGTCGTGCGCGTGCGGGGGCGCGTCGTCGCGACCAACCATCCGCCGCATGGCGCATTCCGTGGCTTCGGCGCTCCGCAGACGACATTCGCGTACGAGCGGCAGATGCAGAAGCTCGCGATCGCGCGCGGCGAGGATCCGCTGGCCCTGCGCAAGCGGCTCGCGCTGCGCTCGGGCGACACCACCGCGACCGGCCAGCTCCTCGGCTTCTCCGTCGGTACGGACGAGGTGATCGCAGCGATCGAGAGCACCGCCGGCACGCCACCCGTGCGCGATGGCGTCGGCCCGAGCGGCGCACCGATCAAGCGCGGCCGTGGGGTGTGCTTCTACTTCCATGGCGCCGGGTTCACGGGCTCGGGCGAGCAGCGCCTCGCGGGCCGCGCGACGATCGCGCTGACCACCGACGGCTCGTTCGAGGTCCGCTCGAGCTCGACCGACATCGGCCAGGGCTCGATCACGATGTTCACGCAGATCGCCGCGAGCGCCCTCGGGGTCGACGCCGGTCACGTGTCGGTGATCGATCCGTCGACGGCGCTCGTTCCCGACAGCGGCCCGACGGTCGCGAGTCGCACGTGCATGGTCGTCGGCAGCCTCGTCGACCAGGGCTCTCGCGCGCTCGTACAGAAGCTCCACGCATGGGCCGCGAACAACGGCCTCGCGGGGCGCCCGCTCCTCGAGATCGCAAAGGCGCGTGCGGTGCACGGCGAGCTGACCCACACGGTGCAGTACGAGCCGCCGCCCGGCATCGAGTGGGACGACAACACGTACACGGGCTCTGCGTACCCCGTGTACGGCTGGGCTGCGTGTCTCGTCGACGTCTCGGTCGACCTCGACACCTACGAGGTGACGATCGATCGCTGCGTGCAGGCGGTCGACGTCGGCAAGGCGATCAACCCGTCGATCGTCAAGGGACAGATCGAGGGTGGAACGCTGCAGGCGCTGGGGTGGGCGGTGCTCGAAAATGTCGTGTACAAGGACGGCAAGGTCGCGAACGCGAACATGACGAACTGCATCGTGCCGACGTTCGCTGACGCGCCCGACCTCGAGACGATCCTCGTCGAGGTGCCGTATCCGTTCGGTCCCGGTGGCGCGAAGGGCGTCGGCGAGATTCCGATGGATGGTCCGGCCGCAGCGGTCGCCAACGCCGTCGAGAATGCGCTCGGCGTCGCGTTCGACTCGCTCCCGATCTCGCCCGAGGTCGTGCGCGCGACGCGGTCGCAGTGGAGACATTCGTGAAGGTCACCCTGACCGTCAACGGCGGCACGCACGAGATCGAGGTCTCGCCGTGGAAGCGGCTGCTCGACGTGCTCCGCGAAGATCTTCGCCTGACCGGCACCAAGGAGGGCTGCGGCGAGGGTGAGTGCGGTGCGTGCACCGTGATGCTCGATGGTGAAGCGGTCAACTCGTGCCTGGTTGCCGTCGGTCAGTGCGACGCGCGAACGGTCACCACGGTCGAGGGGCTTGCCCGCGGCGACGTCCTCCACGCGGTCCAGAGGGCGCTCGTTGCCTGCGGTGGTGCGCAGTGCGGGATCTGCACACCGGGCATCGCGGTGTGTGCGGCGCACGTCGTTGACCGCGGCCTCGTCGTCGGTCGCGATGACGCCTCGGCACGCGCACAGGTCCGCGAGCTGCTCGCCGGCAACATCTGTCGGTGCACGGGCTATCAGTTGATCGTGGATGCGGTGATCACCGCGGCCCGCGAGGTCGCGAAGCGATGACGATGTATCTTCGTCCTCGCGATCTCGACGAGGCTGTCGCGTCGCGCGCGTCAGCGCCGACCTGGATGCTGCTCGCGGGCGGCACCGACCTGATGGTCAACGCGAACCACAAGCCGATCCCCGGCGGCATCCTCGATCTGTGGCGGCTCGGCGAGCTCGGGTTCATCCGTGTCGAGGACGGCGCGATCGCGATCGGTGCCGGCACCACCTGGCACGAGGTCGAGCGCCATCCGGCGATTCGCGACAAGCTGCTCCCGCTCGCACTCGCGGCTCGCGAGATCGGTGCGCTCCAGATCCAGGCGCGCGGCACGTTGGGCGGCAACGTCGGCACGTCGTCGCCTGTCGGTGACAGCCTCCCGGTGCTGCTCGCACTTGACGCGTCGATCGAGGTCGCTTCGGTCGGCGGTCGCCGCACGATTCCGTACAGCTCGTGGTGCACGGGCTATCGCACGACGATGCTCGCGCCCGACGAGCTGATCGTCGCCGCGCACATTCCGATCCCGAGCTCGGCCACGCGCACGATGTGGCGGAAGGTCGGCACGCGCCGCGCGCAGTCGATCTCGAAGGTCATGGGCGCGGCGGCGATCACGCTCGACGGAGGCACCGTGGTCTCCGCGCGCGTCGCCCTCGGGGCGGTTGCCGATCGCCCGATCCGGATCACCGCGGTCGAGGACGCGGTCCGCGGACTGTCGCTCGCCCAGGCCGCCGAGGCCGCACGAGCCGCGATCCGCACCGCGATCAAGCCGATCGACGACATCCGCTCGACGTCGGACTACCGCCGCGAGGTCGCCGAGAACCTCGTCGCTCGGTTCTTCACGTCCGCGGGCCCCGTGTCATGATTCGACGCGTTGTCCGCACCTGACGATCCAGACGACCGCGCACCGGATGCTTCCGGTTCGGTCGACGTATCGACGTCGAGCTCGACGGCCATCCCGACCCAGGGCTCGGGTCCGGTCGATGCTTCGGCATCGGGTGCGATGGCGATCCCGGCGCAGAATTCGGGCTCGGTGGAGATCGCGGTCACGTCGAGTACCGCGCTGCCAGCGGTGTCCTCCGATGGCACGCCCGTTCCGGTCGGTGAGTTCGACTCCACGCCGGTCGCGAGCGGCAAGGTCACGGTCGCAGTTGCCGGCGAGCACACCGGCCGCACCAAGCGCCTGACCTCCGCGGCGAAGGAGAAGCTCGGCCACGGCGTCGAGAAGCTCGGCTCCGGGATCGGCTCGATCGGCGAGGGCGTCAGCAAGCTCGGCGAGAAGTCGCGCAAGGTGCCGATCGTCGGCTCGAGCATGGAGAAGCTCGGCGAGGGCATCTCGCAGATGGGCGAGTCGCTGCACGAGCTGCCGCGGGTCGCTCGCACGCGCCGCGGTCGCCTGCTGGTGCGCAGCCTGGTCGTCGGCTTCATTCTGATCGGTGCGTGGATCACGGTGATCGTCGCGCTCCAGCTCCGCAGCAGCAAGACGCCCGACTACCGTCCGATCGCGGAGCAGATCCTCGTCGGGCTCAGTGGCGGACCCTCCGCGATCGAGGACATCTACGACAAGGCGTCGCCGCGCTTCCACGAGATGGTTCGCAAGGAGCGGTTCATCGACGACATGAACGATCTCTCCGCGACCGTCGGGAAGTTTCGCGAGATCACCGCGGTCAACGATACGCTGGTCTCCAACGGCCCGACCGGCCGGGTCGGCCGCGTCTCGCTCACGGTCGCCTACGAGAAGGCGACGTGCCGCGCCTCGGTCAGCCTCCATAGCGATCAGGGACAGTGGAAGCTCCTCGGCGTCGGCGTCGAGTTACCGCCCGAGCTCGAGATCACGCAGGCGCAACGCGAGGAGCGGGTGCAGGCCTGCAAGGATCCGATGTCGAAGTCGTGCGAGCTGTTCGTCGCTGCAAACCAGATCCTCGAGCAGCTGCGGGATGGCCAGCCTGATGCCGTCTGGGACGGCGCGACCCAGGTGTTCCAGAAGCAGGAGGAGAAGAGCCGCTGGCTCGGGATCCAGGCCGAGCACACCGTGATCCTCGGCGCCTACGTCCGCATCCTCCGCGTGACCGAAGCCAAGATGATCGGCGGCACGCTGGCCACGTTCGACGTGATCACCGAGTACGCGCGGAGCTCCGGCGTTCGCGTCATCTTCGGCTTCTATCGGCGGTCGAAGACGACGCCGTGGAAGCTGCGCAGCTTCAAGACGGTGCTTCCGATGCCGCGCGCCGACGAGCAGCCGGTGTCACCGATGCCGGGTGTCTCGGTGCCACGCGTCCCGCCCGGACCCGTCCAGAGCTCGTCGGGGTCGAGCGCGGGGGCCGGTTCGGCCGCACCGGGGGGGGCCGCAGGTTCGCGGCAGGGATCGGCGTCGGGTTCGGCCGGGTCGGGCTCGCACCGGCCCAAGCCGGCTCCCAAGGGATCGACGAAGCCGGGCGCGGGCTCGGCGAAGTCGGGTTCGGCAGCGAGCTCGTCGACGAGTTCGTCGACGAGCGGGTCGCCCGGGACAGGTGCGGGCGCGACGGATTCGGGCTCTGCCGGCACCGGTTTGGCACCCGGCCCGACCTCGGGACCGGCAAGCACGGGCTCGGCGACTTCGGGCTCCGCAAGCGCCTCTCCATAGATTCGGTCGCGCGTCCGTGTGCCCTGTTCGTCGACGGCGGGGCGTCTCGCGCGTACCCTCCGCGCATGGCAAAGGCGAAGGCGCCCGCGAAGGCGAGCGCACCTACAAAGGCCGTGGCGGCACCGTCGAAGGCGACCGCGAAGACGACGACCACGGCGACGAAGAAGGTCACCGCGCCTGCGAGGCGCACCGTTCCCAGCGTGCCGATGACGAAGGCTCGCGCCAAGGAGCTGACGCGCAACGACGGCTGGACCGACGACATGATCTTCGACGCGCTCGCGAGCACGGAGGCGGGCGCCTACAACGAAGCATCGAGGCAGCTCGTCGCCACGCTCGAGGCCCTCGAGCCCGCTGCCGCCGTCGTGCGCGCACGGGAGCTGTCCGACGCGGCGCTCGAGTATCCCGATCCAGCGGCGCGGATGCGGCTCGGTGCCGTATGCCTGCCGGTGCTCATCAAGGCCGGACCTCTACCCGAAGGGTACGAGGTGCTTGCGAGTGTGCTCGGTCCGATCGCCGATGTGCGGCTCGTGTTCGCCGCGCTTCCGCTCGAGCGACGCCTCCAGATGCTGCGTGACGATCTCGCAGAGCCTGGCCGCTCCCCCCATCGCGCCGTCGAGCTTCTCGACCTCGCACCGGCTGCGACGCGCGACGTGCTCGAGCTGTACCAGCAGCAGGGGCGGCCGCAGTGGGCACTGCTCAAGGATCCGGACCTCGACGACCAGGCCGAGAAGAACCCGGAGATTGCGGCGATCCTCACCGCGTTCCGCGATGGGATTCGCTCGACACCGCAGCCCGCGCCCGCGACGTCTGGTCCATTCGCGTTCTCGGACCCCAAGACGATCGCGATCACCGACGTCGGCACGCTCGACGGGCTCGGGCTCGGGCAGTGGCGAGCCGCGGCGGGCGCGTACGTCGGCGTCGACGTGAAGACGACCGCGCAGTTCATCGCCAAGCTGGAGAAGGACGGCAAGGCTCCGGGCGACGCCGACATGCGGCGGTGGAAGGTTCTGCGCGGCGGCGAGCACGTCTATGACGTGTGGATCGTCGGCGCCGACAACGGCTCCGTGTTCCCGGCCGGTCAGAAGGTCACGGCGGGTGTGCACGTGGTGAAGAGCTCGTGGAAGTCGATGGATCACAAGCCGGCGACCGAGCAGCTCGCGCGGGAGCTCGCAGCGAGTGAACCGGCGAGCCTGTGGGACGCCGCGAACAAGCCAAGCTGAGCTGCTACTTGCGGCGCGCCGTGATCACGTACTGATCGGCGAGCTCGAACGCGACCGTCGCGGAGAGGCCCGCGGTCTCGAGCTCGGCGATCAGATCCTGCGGTGCGAGCCGGAACTGAACCGGTGGTCCGCGCGTCGCGTCGAGCTTGAAGTCGACGACCACGAGCTGTCCGCCCGGCCGCAGTGCGGGTACGAGCTTGTGGGCATAGGCTGCGCGATCACCGAGGTGATGCCAGACGTCGACGATCAGAATGCGATCGACACTGCCGGGGGCGAGCTTCGGATCATCGGCAGGAGTCACGACACCGCGGATGTTCGAGAGTCCCTCTCGCTGTGCGCGTTCGCCGAGGTAGCGAATCATGTCGGGTTCGAGATCTGTCGCGATCACGTCCCCGTGTGTGAGCGCCCGCGCGATCCGTACGGTGAAGTAGCCAGTCCCGGCACCGATGTCGGCCACCGTCATCGCCGGCGTCAGCGTCAGTGCGGCGACGATCCGATCGGGCTGTTGCCACGCATCGCGCTCCGGATCGTCGAACACCTTCACCCACTCCTCGGCGTTCTTGAAGCCGTGGTGCATCCCGCCGCCATGATGGTCGTGATGTTCGTGATGCTCGGCGGCCGGTGCGGCTGCCGGAACTGGAGCTGGAGCCGGTGCCGTCGCGCACCCGCCGATGAGAACGAACAGTGCCCTGCGTGTCATGCGTTCACCACTCTCGCTCGAGGGATCCGACGCCGATGATACGCCCGGAGCACGAACCATGCGCCCAGCACACAACCCGGCCACGCGAGCCACGCCAGGTGCGCCCACCACGGGCGCTCGAACCGGAGCTGGATGACGTGCTTGCCCGTCGGGACGTCGACGGCAGGGAAGTCCGGCGTCACGCGGCGCATCGGTACCTCGACACCGTCGAGATAGACGTGCCAGCGAGGATGCCAGCTCTCGCGGAACACGAATGTCGTCAGCGCCGTCGTCTCGACCTCGGCGACGATGTCTGCCTCGTCGCCGGGTGAGTCCTGACGCCACGAGCGCAGCGTGGTGCCCGCGGGCTCGACGCCGGGCTGACCGTGGCCCGCGTACACGAGGTGACGGTTCTCGAGGGGAAGGCCCGTCTTCGCCCACTCGAGCGCGGCCTTGCGTGCCTCCGACTTCGCGCCGGTCGGGCCCTCGGGGAGAACGCCGGTGATCCGGATCGGAGAGACGAGGCCGGGCGTGGGGAGGCGGCGCACGATGTACGTACCGGTCTCGAGCACCACGTCACCGACGGGCATCGTCGCAACCTTGCTCTTGTCGAACACGAGGTACGGCGCGTCCCAGATCCACGCGGCCTTCGAGAAATCGCGCACGTTCCACAAGAAGTCGTAGTTCGGACTCGCCTGCAGCCCGCCGCCGCCCATCTGCAGCATCGACGGCACCTTGGCGTAGACGTAGCTGAGCAGGTTCCACCAGTGGTTCTCGCAACCGGGCCCCACCTGCTTGCGACCCTGTGGCTCCTTCTTCAGCGCCTCGATGATCGTCATCATCTCGTCGCGATGGCTACCGGGATAGTCCGCGAGCACGCGGACACGCCCGCGCTGGACCTGCGCGCCCTGCATCACTGCCATCACCATCAGAGCCGCGACCGATGCACTGATGCCCGTGCGGATCCCGAACTGCGTCTTGAGTCCGTTCCACAGCGGCCGGATCAGGAGCGCGTAGAAGCCCATGAACACGGCTGCGCCGAGGTAGCGGAGCGAGTCCGGGTCCGCGATCAGGTTGCGAGTGAGCGTGCGCAGGAAGTAGATCACCTGCGACTTCTCCGTCGCGAAGAACAGCAGATAGACCGTCAGCGCGGGCACGCCGACCGCGACGACGACGAACAGCAAGTAGCGGATCAGCTCGGAGCGCAGCGAACCCTCGGGGGCGTCCCACAGCACCTTCCCGATCGAGAACAGACCGGCGCCGATGCCGAGCGCGAGCATGATCTGGAGCGCGCCGAGGAACCGCACGGCGGGCAAGAGGTCATCACCGGTCTTGCCCATGTCCGGGCCCACCCCGAGGAGGACGCTGTAGACGAGGGCCGGGATCCACAGCCAGCGGAGCAGCTTGCCGCGACCGAAGATCAGCGCGATCGGAAGCGCGGCCGTCAGCACGAGCGTGCGCCCGTGATCGAGGAGCATGCCCTTGTAGAGCCACTTCGCGAGCTCTTTGAAGCCGGGGCCGACCTCGTCGTTGACGCGATGAGGGAAGCCGCCGAACCCGCCGTAGTCGACGAGTAGCGGTGCGAGCACGGGCAGGAGCGAGATCGCGAGGAGGATCGCGAACACCGCGAGCCGCAGGAACTCGTGGAGGAAAGGGCGGGCCTCGGGCTTGTTCCAGCGCGACGCCAGCGGATGCAGCCAGTGGCCCGGAACGACGGTCGCGCCGTATCGCGCGAGCTCGCGATCGATCGCGTGCATCGCGATCTGACCGACGAAGCCGAACAACAGGGCGAGTCCGAGAGCGATCACCGCGAACGGGTGGCACAGCCCGACGAACGCGCCCCAGCCGATCGCCGCCGGAAGGCCGCGGCCCTTGGTGGCCCAGCGGACCGTGTGTCCGAGCGAGATCGGGAACGCAGCGAACGCCCAGGTCTGCGTGTACAACCCGACGGAGAACGTCCCGTCGGCGGAGAAGCCCCAGCGCGACGACCCGATCGTGAAGCCGAGCACGAGCGCGGCGACGGCCGCCTGCCATGGCGTCGCGCCGAGCAGGCGCATCCCGCGATACGCGCACATTGGTGCGAGCACGAGCGGGAGGAAGACGCTGAGCTGGAACCAGAACAGGTGGTGACCGAAGATCGCTGACGGCACCGCGGAGGCGAGCTGCGGGAGAACCTGGTAGTAGTACGCCGACGCGTAGCCGGCGTTGCCGCTCGGGTTCCAGAAGTCCCAGTCGCCGACGCGAATGCAGTCCGCGAGGCGCGCGCTCTCGGCGAGATGGAACGTCAGATCATCGCCGGCGAGCTCGCCGCGGAAGATGCCGCGATAGACGACGCACATCACGATCGTGAGCACGCCGATCCCGGGCAGGGCGCCATGCTTCGCGAGCCACTCACCAGAGCGATCCCACGCGTCGGGACCGTCGGACGCCGTGATCTTCGCGGTCTCGTCGGGGTTCTTGGTCGGCTTGCTCATTCGAGCTCCAGGAGCTCGGCGATCTGCTCGTCGGTGAACAGCGGCGTCGCACCGCGGACGCCTGCGACGGCAGCGGCGTAACGGCTCGCCGCGCGCCCGCTTGTCTCCAGGTCCCATCCCATCGTCATGCCGAGCACGAGGATCGCGAGGTACGCATCGCCACACCCGACGTTGTCACCTCCAGGCGGTGCGCGCACGCCCTCGATCGCGATCGCCGGGCCGTCGCCGTGGAGCGTCGAGCCGTCGGCACCGTGGGTGACGACCACGGTCCGGGGTTTTCCCTGATGCGAGCGCAGGCCGGCGACCGGATCGGACCAGCCGAGCCAGCGCCCGAGCGCTTCGAGCTCGCGATCGTTGACCTTGACTAGGTCGGCGGCGGTGATCGCCTCGAACACCGCGAGGTGCTCACCCGTCAGTGGTTCGATCGGTTTCGGCCCGACGTGGAGGGGCCGTGATTCATTCCCGGGCCCAGGGTGAGCGCCCGCCAGGACGCCGCCGGTGGTGCGCCGGAGATTGACGTCGCACACGCGCATGCACGTGCTCGACGCCGCGGCGATCGCGCGCTGCCAGCTCGCGAGGCCCTCGGGTGCGAGCTGCGACAACGTCCCGAACAGGAACACGCCGGCCTCCGAGATCGCCCTGCTCACGGCATCGGTGCAGGCGATCCGCTCCCACGCGCGACCGTGGTGCATCGTGTAGCGCGGCTCGCCGTTCTCGACGGCGATCGTGACCTCGCCGGTCGCGCGCTCGGGATCGATCTGGATCAGGGACGTGTCGACGCACTCTGACAGGCGCGCGATCGCGCGGCGCCCATCGTCGTCGTCCCCGACGCGCGTGACGAGCTGCGCCCAGCCGCGGGCCTGCCCGAGGTGCCACGCGACATTCGCGGGTGCGCCACCGAGCTGATCTCCGTCCGGAAACCTGTCCCAGAGGACCTCGCCCCAGACCACGACCGCTTCGTCGCTAGTTGACATCGGTCGAGATAGTGTAAACAATACACTTAATGTCAGAGCTCGACATGTACGGCGGCTCCCTGGCGCTCTGCACCGACTTGTACCAGCTGTCGATGGCCTGCGGCTACTGGAAGGCGGGTCACAGCGAGCGCGAGGCGGTGTTTCACCTGACCTATCGCCGCCCGCCATTCGGTGGCGGCTACGCGATCGCTGCCGGCATCGCCCCCGCGCTCGACTACCTCCAGCGCCTGCGGTTCACCGACGACGACCTCGCATACCTCGCGACGCTGACCGAACTGATCGGGGGGCCGCTGTTCCCGCGCGGCTTCCTCGATTACCTCGGCGCCCTCCGGTTCACCTGCACGGTCGACGCAGTCCCCGAGGGTAGCCTCGTGTTCCCGCACGAGCCGATCCTCCGCGTCCGCGGGCCGATCGGGCAGGCACAGCTCGTCGAGACCGCCCTGCTCACCCTCGTGAACTTCCAGACGCTGATCGCGACCAAGGCCGCGCGTGTCAATCAGGCAGCGCGCGGCAAGCCCGTGCTCGAGTTTGGTCTGCGCCGCGCGCAGGGCTTCGACGGCGGCCTCGGTGCATCGCGCGCCGCGTACATCGGTGGCTGCGCGGCGACGTCCAACGTCCTCGCCGGCAAGCTGTACGGGATTCCCGTGCGTGGCACTCACGCGCACAGCTGGGTGATGTTCCACGGCGACGAGATCGCGAGCTTCCGTGCGTACGCAGACGCGCTGCCCGGCAACTGCACGTTCCTCGTCGACACCTACGACACGCTCCAGGGTGTCGCTCACGCGATCGAGGTCGGCAAGGAGCTAGCGGCGCATGGCTACCCGCTCGGCGGGATCCGGCTCGACTCCGGTGACCTCGCGCATCTCTCGATCGAGGCGCGAAAGATGCTCGACGCCGCCGGCTTCCCCGACGCGAAGATCGTCGCGTCCAACGACCTCGACGAGACGCTGATCGCGAGCCTGTTCGAGCAGGGTGCCAAGATCGACGTATTCGGGGTGGGCACCAAGCTGGTGACCGCGTTCGATCAACCCGCGCTCGGCGGCGTCTACAAGCTCGGTGCGAGTCGTGGCGAGGACGGCACCTGGCGCGAGGCGATCAAGCTCAGCGAGCAACCGATCAAGATCTCGAATCCCGGGATCCTCCAGGTCCGCCGGTTCCGTCGGGAGGGCGAGCTCGTCGGGGACGTGATCTATGACTCCGAGACCGGCCTCTCCGGGCCTTTGCTCCACGACATCGAAGATCCTTTGCGTCCGGCGTGGGCACCGGCCTTCGAGACCGGCGAAGATCTGCTGGTGACGATGCTCGACGGTGGTCGTGTGGTCCGTGCGCCGGACAGCCTGGAGGTCGCGCGCGCACGCGCCGCCACCGAGCTCCGGCAGCTCTCTCCGCGCACGCGGCGGTTCATGAACCCGCAGCCGTATCCGGTCGGGCTCGACACGCACGTCCACACGCGGAAGCAGCAGCTGATCGCTGCGGCCCGGGGCCAGGGAGGTCAGCGATGAAGCCACTCGTGTTCTCGACAGCGTCGTATGGCTACCTCGGCGACGCGATCGCCAAGCACGGCGGCTGGGAGCTCGGCGTCATCACGCGCAAGACGTTCCCCGACGGCGAGCACTACCTCCGCATCGATACCGACCCCGCGGATCGCGACGTGATCCTCGTCGGCGGCACCTCGGACGACCAGACCACGCTCGAGCTCTACGACCTCGCCTGCGGTCTCGTCACCGGCGGTGCGTACCGGCTCCGCCTCGTGATCCCGTTCTACGGCTACTCGACGATGGAGCGTGGCGTGCGCCCGGGCGAGATCGTGACCGCAAAGACCCGCGCACGCCTCCTGTCCTCGATCCCGATGGCGAGCCGCGGCACGCAGGTGTTCATGCTCGATCTGCACGTCGCCTCGATCGCCTACTACTTCGAGGGTGGCATCCGCACGATCCACGTCTACGGCAAGTCGCTCGTCATGGCGGCGGCGCGCCGGCTGGGTGGCGATGACTTCGTGCTCGCCTGCACCGACGCGGGTCGCGCGAAGTGGGTCGAGTCGCTCGCGAACGATCTCAACGTCGAGGCCGCGTTCGTCTACAAGCGTCGCCTCGACGGTAGCTCGACCGAGGTCACGGGCGTCTCCGCCCAGGTCGCCGGCCGCCGGGTCGTGATCTACGACGACATGATCCGCACGGGCGGCTCGCTGCTCGGCGCGGCCCAGGCCTACAAGGACGCCGGAGCCATCCAGATCGACGCGATCGCGACGCACGGCCTGTTCCCCGCGGACTCTCTCGCAAAGATCCAGGCGAGCGGTCTCCTCGGACGCGTCGTCGTCACCGACTCCCACCCGCGCGCGGTTGCGCTCGCGAATGACTTCCTGCACGTCGACAGCACCGCACAGCTGTTGACGGAGCATCTGATCTCCAACCGGTAGGGTTCGCCATGAGGCTCATCAAGGTCGCTGTCGCGTGTCTCAATCAGACGCCGTTCGCGTGGGACGAGAACTTCCTCCACATGCGCATGGCGATCGAGCATGCGCGCGCAGAGGGCGTGACCATGCTCTGCCTGCCCGAGCTCGCCATCACGGGCTACGCTTGTGAGGACGCGTTCTTCATGGACGGCCTGCAGGACACCGCGTTCGCCCAGCTCGACGCACTCGCGCAGCACACCGACGGCATGGTCGTCGCAGTCGGCTTGCCCGTCTATCACGAGAAGGCGCTCTACAACGCCGCGGCTCTCCTCGCCGACGGCAAGATCGTCGGCTTCGTCGCCAAGCAGTTCCTCGCCGGCGACGGTATCCACTACGAGCCGCGCTGGTTCAAGGCGTGGCCGGCGGGTGAGGTCGACACGCTCGAGCGCACCGCACCGGACGGCTCGATCCGCCGGTTCCCGATCGGCGACCTGTTGTTCGACATCGGCGACGTCCGCATCGGCTTCGAGATCTGCGAGGACGCGTGGGTCGCGAACCGCCCCGGTATGGACCTCGCGCTGCGGGGCGCCGACATCCTGTGCAACCCGTCGGCGAGTCATTTTGCATTCGGCAAGTTCACCGTGCGGCAGCGGTTCGTGGTCGAGGGCTCGCGCGCGTTCGGCGTCGCGTACCTCTACGCGAACCTCATGGGCAACGAGGCGGGTCGCATCATATATGACGGCGGTGGCCTGATCGCCTCGGGTGGCGAGCTCGTCGCCCGCGGCCGCCGGTTCTCGTTCCACGACATCGAGCTCGCGACCGCGGTCGTTGACATCGACGGCAATCGCCGCGAGCAGGCCCGCCGCGGTAGCCACCGCCCCCGGCACGACGCCGAGGAGCAGGTGATCGAGTTCCCGTTCGTATGGCCCGGTCGCAAGCCCGAGAAGATCGCGAAGCCCACCGTGTCCTGGGAGGATCGCTCGAGCGTCCGCGAGGAGGAGTTCTCGCGCGCCGTCGCCCTCGGCCTCTGGGACTACCTCCGCAAGAGCCGCGCGCAGGGCTACGTCGTCTCGCTCTCGGGTGGCGCCGACTCCGCCGCGTGCGCCGTGCTCGTCGCGATGATGGTGCACTTCGCGTTCGCCGAGCTCGGCCGTGGCGGCGTCAAGCAACACCTTCCCGTGATCCGCCGCCTCCACGACGTCCTCGACGCTGGTGGCGACATCAAGGCCGCCGTTGGCGTGCTGCTCTCCTGCGCCTACCAGCCGACGCAGCACTCCGGTCCGATCACGCGCAACGCTGCCGAGCAGGTCGCGCGCGCCATCGGCTCCGAGTTCCACATCATCGACGTCGAACCGCAGTACCAGCAGTACATCGCCTCGCTCGAGACCGCGATCGGCCGCAAGCTGTCGTGGCAGACCGACGACCTCGCGCTGCAGAATATCCAGGCGCGTGTGCGCGCACCATCGATCTGGATGCTCGCGAACCTGCGCAACGCGGTTCTCCTCACCACGTCGAACCGCTCCGAGGCGGCCGTCGGCTACGCGACCATGGACGGTGACACCGCGGGCGGGCTCGCCCCTCTCGGCGGCATCGACAAGACCTACCTCCGCGAGTGGTTGCGCTGGATGGAGACCAAGGGCCCCGTCGGGCTGGAGTCGATTCCGGCGCTGCGCTTCATCAACACCCAGCAACCGACCGCGGAGCTGCGCCCCGTCGACGCGGACGGCAAGGCGCAGACCGACGAGGCGGACCTCATGCCGTACGACTTCCTCGAGGCCGTCGAGGACTCCGCGATCCGCGACAAGCACACGCCCGTGGAAGTCCTCCAGGATCTCCTGCCGCGCTATCCCGAGCACCACCCGCTCCAGCTCTCGATCTGGATCGAGCGGTTCTTCCGCCTGTGGTGCCGCAATCAATGGAAGCGCGAGCGCCTCGCGCCGTCGTTCCACCTCGATGATCGCAACGTGGATCCGCGCTCGTGGTGCCGGTTCCCGATCGTGTCCGGTGGCTTCGAACGCGAGCTCGCGGAGCTGCGCTCCTACGTCGCCTCGGGACGTGCCGACCGATGAGCTTCTCCTACGAATATGCGCGCCCGGCCGTCGCCGTCGACTGCGTCGTCTTCGGCCTCGACGAGAGCGACCTCAAGGTCCTTCTGATCCAGCGCAAGCTGCAGCCGTTCCAGCACGCGTGGGCGCTCCCAGGAGGCTTCGTTCGCATCCACGAGACGCTCGACGAGGCCGCGCGCCGCGAGCTCGAGGAAGAAGCGGGCGTCTCCGACATCTACCTCGAGCAGCTCTACACGTTCGGCGCGCTCGATCGCGATCCCCGCGAGCGAGTCGTCACGATCGCCTACTACGCACTCGCCAAGCTCAGCGATCACCGCATTCGCGCCGCGACCGATGCCATGGGGGTCGGCTGGTTCGCGCTCGACGATCTCCCCAAGCTCGCTTTCGATCACCAGGAGATCGTGACTCGCGCCCACGAGCGCCTGCGCGGCAAGGTTCGGTACGCCCCCGTCGGCTTCGAGCTCCTCCCACCGCGCTTCTCGCTCACCCAGCTGCAGCGTCTCTACGAGATCATCCTGGGTACCGATCTCGATAAGCGTAACTTCCGCAAGAAGATCCTGTCACTCGATCTGATCGTCGAGACCGACGAGGTCGAGCAGGGCGTACGCCATCGCGCCGCGCGTCTCTATCGCTTCGATCGTCGCAAGTACGACCGGCTGGCCAAGCAGGGCTTCGAGCTATCGATCTAAGATGCACGCATGCGCGCCCTGATCCTCGTCGACCTCCAGTACGACTTCTGCCCCGGCGGCGCGCTTGCCGTCGCGAACGGCGACGAGACGATCGCGATTGCCAACAAGGTACTGCCGCACTTCTCGACGGTCGTCGTGACGCAGGACTGGCACCCCGCTGACCACAAGAGCTTCGCGGTCAACAACCCCGGCACCAAGCCTGGCGACCTGATCGAGGTCACCGGCCTCTCGCAGGTGATGTGGCCCGTGCACTGCGTCCAGGAGACACCGGGCGCCGAGATCCACGGCGGCCTCGACCGCGCGAAGATCGCCGATCTGTTCAAGAAGGGCACCGATCCCGACCACGACAGCTACAGCGGCTTCTTCGACAACGGGCACAAGAAGTCGACAGGCCTCGGCGACTACCTCCAGGCGCGCTGGATCAAGCAGGTCTACGTGATGGGCCTCGCGACGGACTACTGCGTCAAGTACACCGCGCTCGATGCGCGAAACCTCGGTTTCGACGTGTTCCTGATCGAGGACGGCTGCCGCGCGGTCGAGCTCAAGCCGGGAGACGGCGAGCGGGCGATCGAAGAGATGCGCGCCGCCGGTGTCAACGTGGTCGAGAGCGGCGCGATCGGCCCGTAGCGATCAGCGCTTCGTCGTCTCCTCGCCGGCTCCGGCAGATGGCGCGAGCTCGGGCTCGGGCAGTCGGCTCGGGTTCGTGCATACGGCTCGGGCTCGGGCCATCGGCGCGGGCTGGCGCTCGGGCTCGGGCTCGGGCTCGGGCTCGGGCTCGGGCTCGGGCTCACGGCTCGGGCTCACGGCTCGGGCTCGGGCAAACGGATCCGGGGTGCGGCGGCGGCGAGAACACGAGCGCCTCGGACCTCCGGGTCGGCGGGGCCGCCCTGCAGCCGGCCGCGCGTGAGCCGCGCCGAGCGCCAGAGCGGCGTTGCAACACGATCGGTCGCCGCACAGCTCATCGCTGCTCGAACGCGCGCTGCGTGCTCGCGCTCGTCACGGCTTTCGCGCGTCTCGGCTGCGACGGGCGTAGCCCGCCGACCCGGAGGACCTCGGCCGGAGGGCCTCCAAGGGGAGATCCGGGGCGCACCCACCTACGAAAGGACCGTCACCATGCTTGTTGCGTACACCGTTGCTCTCGATCTCATTCGCAGCCTGCGTCCCGTCGTCGAACAACTCCGCAGCTACAGCGTCGATTCGGCTGACCAGGTTGTTCGAGCCGGGACGAGCATCACGCACAACATCGCCGAGGGCTCGCGTCGCAGCGGCAAGGACCCGAAGCGGTTCTATCGAATGGCGCAAGGCAGCGCCGCCGAGATCCTCGCGGCGCTCGACACGGCAGATGCGTGGGGCTGGAAGGTCGATACCGCGGAACCGCGCCGGCTCGTCGACCGGCAGCTCCGCTTGCTGTACGGCCTCTGCCGCTAGCCGCGCTTGCTCGCGGTGCTCGTGGTGCTGGCGGGCACCATGCGTGGCGCGTTGCGGTGTGGCCCGTTGGTCAGGCCCCAGCACAGCGCAAGCAGCCGGCGCAGCTTCACGCGGGCAGCAGAGTCATCCGTGATGTAGCCCCACGCGAGCGCGACATCGAGGCTGCCCTTCATCTCGTTCGCCTCGCCATGCGCGATGTCGAACCTCGCGCGCTTGTTCCCGCCGCGATGCCGCGCACCCTCGGCGAGGTTCTGCACGGTGCTGTTGGCCGCGTCGACAAGCTGCTTGGCAAGATTGCTGTCGTGCTTCCTGATCTGTTCGACGAGCGGCCGAAGCTCGCGGACGACTTCTAACGCGACTTCATATGCGATCAACATGTTCTCTGGCTCCTGGTTCTGGGGTTCGCAATGCCCGTGCGCTCTCTCCCCCTTGCTCCGGGGGGCCTCCGAGGTGGGCGGGCTCTCTCTCGCCGTCAGCGCGCGAACCGCGCACGGACCGTGACGAGCGCGGCACGACCGTTCGAGATCTGCTCTGCGATCATCTCCGCGGCAGCCGCGCGATCAGGCACGAACGCTCATGCGCTCGGCGCGGTCCGATGCGCGGTAGCGCGCGAAGGCGAGAGAGCCCGCGCGCCGAGGTCCTCGGACTCGACTCGATGATTCGAGCGATGTTCGGTCCGCGAGATTCCTCGTCCCTCGTCCCTCGTCCCTCGTCCCTCGTCCCTCGTCCCTCTCCGCGTCGTCCCTCGTCCCTCGTCCCTCGTCCCTCGTCCCTCTCCGCGTCGTCCCTCGTCCCTCGTCCCTCTCCGCGTCGTCCCTCGTCCTCGTCCCTCGTCCCTCGTCCCTCGTC